>JAFTKV010000291.1 GCA_017453085.1 Clostridia bacterium | reverse complement strand
TCTGTCTCTGGGTATTGAGACTCTGGGCGGCGTATTCACCAGAATCATCGACCGTAACACCACCATCCCCACCAAGAAGAGCCAGGTATTCTCCACCGCTGCCAACGGTCAGACCCAGGTTGAGATCCACGTGCTCCAGGGCGAGCGTGAGATGGCTGCAGGCAACACCACCCTCGGCACCTTCATCCTGGACGGCATCGCTCCCGCTCCCCGCGGCGTTCCTCAGATCGAGGTTTCCTTCGATATCGACGCCAACGGCATCGTAAACGTTTCCGCTACCGATAAGGGCACCGGCCGTGAGCAGCACATCACCATCACCTCCTCCACCAATATGTCCAAGGAGGACGTAGAGAAGGCAGTGAAGGAAGCTGAGAAGTACGCTGAGGAAGATAAGAAGGCCAAGGAAGCCGTCGAGACCAAGAACCGCGCCGAGAGTATCCTGCTCCAGAGCGAGAAGGCACTGGAGGAGATCGGCGACAAGGTTTCCGACGACGACAAGGCTCCTGTGAAGAAAGCGATCGAGAAGCTGAAGACCACCATCACCACCAGCGACACCGAGGCCATCAAGGCTGACAGCGTGGCACTGGAGCAGGCGTTCTACAAGCTGTCCGAGAAGCTGTATGCCCAGAACGGCGGCGCACAGGGCGCTCCCGGCTACGATGCCGGCGCACAGGGCGCAGACGGTCAGGACTACTACAACGCTGACTTCGAAGACAAGACCGACAACTAAGCCATTTGCCGTAAGGGGAAGGGAAATATCCCTTCCCCTATGAGTGTAGATGAGGAAGGTTTTTAATACCCTTTGCAACCCTCTCCGCCGCTTCGCGGCACTTCCCCCAGAAGGGGAGGCTATGGCTGAGGGAAAACTCTAAGCCGCCCCCTCTGGGGGAGGTGGCACGCAGAAAGCTGCGAAGCAGCGTCTGCAGGGACGGAGAGGGCGAACCCCATTTTATCTACACCCCCGCATAGCATTCTACGAAAACAAAGGAGAACAGCAATGGCTGAAGCAAAACGCGATTATTACGAGGTGCTGGGACTTCAAAAAGGCGCCTCGGATGATGAGATCAAAAAGGCCTATCGCAAGATGGCCAAGCAATATCACCCCGACCTGCATCCCGGCGACGCCGAGGCGGAAAAGTGCTTCAAGGAAGTGAACGAGGCCTACGAGGTGCTGTCGGATGCCGATAAGAAGGCTCGCTACGACCAGTATGGCCACGCAGGCGTTGATCCCAATATGGGCGCGGGTGGCGGCGGATTCGGCGGATTTTCCGCTGATTTCGGCGATCTGGGAGATCTTTTCTCCAGCTTCTTCGGCGGTGGAGGCTCTTCGCAGGCACGCCGTAACGGTCCCACCCGAGGGGAGGATCTGGAGGCGCAGGTCACCATCTCCTTCGAAGAGGCGGTGTTCGGCTGCAAGAAGGAGGTTACCTATAATCGTATCGAAAAGTGCGGCGACTGTAAGGGAAGCGGTGCCGCAGCAGGCAGCTCCCCTGAGACCTGTCCCCAGTGTAACGGACAGGGACAGATCCGTGTCACGCAGCAGACCTTTATGGGTGTAATGCAGACCACCAAGGCTTGTCCCAACTGCCGAGGCACCGGTAAGATCATCAAAAATCCCTGCTCCAACTGCCGAGGCACCGGTATGGTGCGCCTGCGCAAGCGGCTGGAGGTGTCGATCCCAGCAGGCATCGACGACGGTCAGCAGATCCGTCTGAACGGTCAGGGCTCCGAGGGCAGAAACGGCGGTCCTGCAGGCAATCTGTATATTACCGTGCACGTTCGTCCCCACGCATTCTTTGAGCGGGACGGCGTCAACGTCTACTGCGACGTGCCCATCACCTTTACCGAGGCTGCGCTGGGCGCAGAGATCGAGGTTCCCGTGCTGGAGGGAGGTACGACCCAGTACAAGATCCCCGCAGGCACTCAGACCGACACCCGATTCACTCTCCGCGGAAAGGGTATCCGTCAGGTTAACGGCAGGGGTACCGGCGATCTGATCTTCCGCACCGTGGTGGAAACACCGAAAAATCTGAACAGCGAGCAGAAGGAGCTCCTGCGGAAGCTGGGTGAAAGCTTCGAGAACAAGCGCGGCTTCTTCGGCAGAAAGAAAAAATAAGAAAGGCGTAAAACCATGGAATGGACGCAAATTAAGGTCACCTGTGCCGGGAAGGATCTGGACGAGGTCGCCGCAGTAATGTGTATGCTGGATAACGGTTTGATGATCGAGGACTACTCCGATATTGAGGAGAACCTCATGTCGGTTTACGGCGAGCTCATCGACGACAGCATCCTCCACGCGGACAAGCAGAAGGCTGCGGTCAGCATCTTCGTGCCCGAGGAGAAGCATTATCCCGAATACATTGCCTTTCTGAGAGATCGCTTTGCCGCTCTGTCTCTGCAGACCGACATCACCATCGAGGGTTTGCAGGAGGAGGATTGGGCAAACGCATGGCGTGCGTACTATCAGCCCGTGCACATCGGTGAGCGACTGGTGGTGGTGCCCGCATGGCAGAAATACGAGGCTGCGCCCGAGGAGGTCACCATCCTGATGGATCCCGGCATGGCGTTTGGCACCGGCACTCACGAGACCACCCGTTTGTGTGGTGCCATGGTGGAAAAGCATATGCCCGAGGACGCCCGCGTGCTGGACGTGGGAACGGGCAGCGGCATTCTCTCCCTCTTTGCGCTGAAGCTGGGCGCAAAATCCGCCAACGCTTACGATATTGATCCGGTAGCCGTTCGGGTTGCGATCGAGAACGCCAAGGATAACGGCGTGGAAAACTTCACCTGCGGCGTGTCGGACCTCTTGGCAGGTGTGGATTTGTCCAAAGGCCCCTACGATTTCGCTATGGCGAATATCGTGGCGGATATTCTCATCCGTATGTCCGAAAATATTGCCGATTACCTGAAGGTGGGTGCCAAGCTGGTCTGCTCCGGTATCATCGAGGGCAGATGGCAGGACGTGAAGGAAGCGATGGAAGCCCACGGACTGACCCTCTGCGACGAGGGCAGCGAAAACGACTGGAAAGTGCTGGTATTTTCGAAGAATTAACCGATCCACACCGTTTTTCGAAAATGTCCCTTCCGACTCTTGACAGATCGCACGGAACGTGTTATAATGACTAAAAAGCATGGTGGATTTACCATGGTTAGCGAGGGATAAACAGATGAAGCGCGTTTTACTCAGTACGATTTTTGCACTTCTGCTTTTGGTTGTAGTTTCCTTTGGGATCGTTGCCTGTGGCGGAAATTCCGATTCGACAGAGACGACTACCGTGGCAACCACTGTGGAGGCTGCTCCCGTGACTACCACTACGGTGTCCGGCGGCAGCCCTGTGACCACTACCAAGGAGCCTACGACGACCCCATCTCCTGTTGTGATCACCACCGTGGATGAGCCCAAGACTACCGATGCACCGGTGGTGACCACCACTGCCGAGCCGGTGAAGCCTGCGACGACCACCACCACGCAGAAGGCTCCCGAAACCGAAGCACCCGTCCCCGTGACCACTACCGCAAACTCTTTGCAGGTGGGCAAGGATGATAACGACTCCGATTGGAGCGATCTGGTGCCCATGGTCACCGAAGCACAATAATATCAACCCAAACTCCCCTATCGGGGAGTTTTCGTTTTGTGACTGTTGCAGTGTTATGACTGCTGCAGTTTGGACTTGACAAAACGAAGATTATTTGGTAAAATAGATTAGTTAACAGAATCATGCTCAAAATAGCAAAACCATTGAATTTACGAGAACAAGGAAGGTCATTATGGCAACCAAAAAAGCAACGCCGCAGGCTTACGGCGACCAGAGTATTCAACAGCTGAAGGGCGCAGATCGTGTGCGCAAGCGTCCCGCGGTCATCTTCGGCTCCGACGGTCTGGACGGCTGTGAGCAAGCGTTTTTCGAGATCCTCTCCAACTCCGTCGACGAAGCGCGCGAGGGCTTTGGCAACGTGATCCGCATCACCGTTTATAAGGATCATTCCATCGAAGTGGAGGACTCGGGGCGCGGCGTGCCTCTGGGCTACAATGAAAAGGAAAAACGCTGGAACTGGGATCTGATCTTCTGTGAGCTGTACGCAGGCGGCAAGTATGAGAACAACAACGAAGGCGCGGTGTATCAATTCTCGCTGGGCACTAACGGCCTCGGCGCTTGCTCCACCCAGTATGCCAGTGCCTATATGACCGTCCGCTCCTACGACGGCAAGAATCTGTCCGAGATCCACTTCAAAAAGGGTAATCCCGACGGCGAGCTGACGGTGACGCCTATCCCGCGCAGCTCCGAAAAGAAGCGGGGCACCATCATCCGTTGGTTGCCCGACCTGGAGGTCTTCAAGGCCATCGACATCCCGCTGGACTTCTTCGTGGAAACGCTGAAGCGGCAGGCTGTGGTCAACGCAGGTCTGCATTTCAATCTCCGCCTGGAGAGAGACAACGGCTTCGAAGAGGTGGAGTATTACTACGAAAAGGGCATCGTGGATCGGGTTACCGAGCTGGCAGGCGAGAAGACCATCACCTCCCCCTACTACGCACAGAAGGAGACCTCCGGCCGTGACCGTGAGGATCTGCCTGCCTACAAGCTGAAGATGGAGGTGGGCTTCTGCTTCTCCAACTCTGCGGAGGTCATTGAGTATTACCACAACTCCAGCTGGCTGGAGCACGGCGGCTCCCCTGATAAAGCCACCCGATCTGCCTTTGTGTCGGGGATCGACAAGTATCTGAAGACCAATAACAAATACAAGAAAAATGAGAGCAAGGTCACCTTTGCGGATATCGAGGACAGCCTTGTGCTGGTGAGCAGCAGCTTCTCCACCGCGACCAGCTACGCCAACCAGACCAAAAAGGCCATCACCAACAGCTTCATCGCCTCGGCCATGACCGAGTTCCTCCGTCAGCAGCTGGAGGTCTATTTCGCCGAGAATCCCTTGGATGCCGAGCGCATCGCAAACCAGATTCTGCTCAACAAGCGGAGCCGTGAGGCGGCGGAGACCACCCGTCTGGACGTGAAGAAGAAGCTGGCGGGCAATACCGATATGTCCAACCGCGTAGAGAAGTTCGTGGCCTGCCGCACCAAGGATCCCACCCGCCGCGAGCTGTACATCGTGGAGGGCGACTCTGCGATGACCTCCTGTAAGCTGGGCAGAAACGCCGAGTTCCAGGCGATCATCCCCGTCCGCGGTAAGACGCTGAACTGTCTCAACTCCACCTACGATAAGATCTTCAAGAACGACATCATCACCGACCTTCTGAAGGTCATCGGCTGCGGTGCCGAGGTGAAGACCCGTGAGAAGGACGTATCCCCCTTCGATCTGGATGCGCTGAAGTGGGACAAGATCATCATCTGCACCGACGCAGACGTGGACGGCTATCAGATCCGTGCGCTGCTGCTGACCCTCTTCTATCGCCTGCTTCCCACGCTTCTGAAGATCGGCAAGGTTTATATCGCCGAATCTCCCCTGTACGAGATTAACACCAAGGACGACACCTATTTCGCCTACGACGAAAAGGAGCGGGCAGACATCCTCGCCAAGCTGGAGGAGGGCAAGAAGAAGTACACCATCCAGCGCTCCAAGGGTCTGGGTGAAAACGAGCCCGAGATGATGTGGAAGACCACCATGAATCCCGCCTCCCGTCGGCTGATCCGCGTTTGCGAATCGGAGGCGAAGGAGACCGCCGCGCTGATGGACATCCTGCTGGGTGATAATCTGGAGGGTCGAAAGCAGTTTATTGCCGAGCACGGCTCGGAATATCTGGCGGACATCGACGTTTAATGGTAGTTTTTGAAGATGCTCGGGAGATTATCCAAAAGTCTCCCGGGCGGGATCCAAGGGCAGAGCTCTTGGCTACGTTTGAGGCAGAGCCTCAAGAAAGATTCCTATGCTTCATTTGATATACGGACGTGCGGGCAGCGGCAAGACCACGCTGCTGCTCCAAAAAATGAAAGAAACTGCGGACAGGGGAGAGCCCTGTTTGCTTCTCGTGCCCGAGCAACAGGTGCTCATCTCTGAACGAACCGTTTGCGAACTGGACATCTCTGCCATTTTGGCGGAGGTGACCAGTTTTCGTCGTCTTTGCAACGAAATCTTCCGTGCCTACGGCGGTCTTTGCTACCGCTACATCGGAAAGGGCGCCCGCAAGCTGCTGTGCAGAAAGGCTCTGTTACAGCTGGCTCCTGCACTCTCCTTGGGCGGAGCAGGCGGTGCAGACGATATGGGCAAGGTAGAGCAGTTTGCCTCTGCCATCACCGAGATGACCCTGTACAATCTCTCCCCCGCTCGCCTGACGGAGGTTGCCCCCCAACTGGGCGGAGTGCTCCGCCAAAAGGTGGAGGATCTGGCGGCGGTGGCATCGCTGTATCAGCATATGCTCCATCACGAGTACGACGATCCTGCGGAGGATCTGACTCGTGCGGCGGATCTGTTGGTAGGCAACGACTTTTTTGCAGGCAAGACCGTCTTCATCGACTCCTTTGCCGGCTATACCCCCCAGCAGGCGGATCTGCTCCGCCATCTCTTTGTGGGGAGCAGAGAGGTCTATCTGACCATCCCCTGCCTGCCCGGTGGAGACGGCTGGCTGTTTGAAAAGCCTGCCGCCGCAGAACGCTATATTCTGAACGTCGCCGAAAGCGCAGGCTGTCCCGTGGTGCGGGAGGCGATGCTGGAGGACTGCCGTCGGGCAGAATCCCCCGATCTTGCCTATCTGGCCACCCATTTGTGGGGGGAGCACAAGGATCCGCCTGCCGCCGAGGCAATTGAGCTGTACGAGTGTGCCGATCTTTTCGAAGAAGCGGATGCCGCCGCCGCAAGAGTGGCAAAGCTGGTGCGGGAGGGCGCACGCTACGGCGAGATTGCGATCATCGCCCGCTCTGCCGACCGCTACGACGGCATTCTGGACAGCGCGCTGGAGCGTTACGGCATTCCTTATTACACCTCCCGCAGACGGGATATTGCCACCATGCCCGAGATTCGGCTGGTCAGTGCCGTCCTTGCCGTTGCCGCCCACGATTGGCAGACCGAGGACGTGATCGCCTATCTGCGCACCTATCTCACCGACCTCTCCCCCGACGAATGCGATCCCGTGGAGGAGTACGCCTATCTGTGGAAGATCCGAGGCAGACGCTGGCGGGACGAGCTTCCCTGGAATATGAATCCCCGGGGATTCGTGGAGGAGTTTACCGATGCTGATCAGGAAAAGCTGGATCGGCTGAACGATCTGCGGGCACGCTTCGTGCCGCCGCTGGCGACCTTCTGTGAGGCCTTTCGGAGCCGTCCCACTGTTCGTTCGGTGTCGGAGGCACTTTATCGCTTCCTCTGCGATCTGCAGATCCCCGACAAGCTGGAGGCCTCTGCGGAGGCAAATCGCCGTCGGGGCGACCGTGCGCTGGCGGATACCCAGACGCAGGTCTGGAACTGTCTGATGGATGCCATCGATCAGCTGGTCTGCATCTCGGGCGACGAGACGGCAAATCCGGTGCTGTATCAGCGACTTCTGAATCTTCTGCTCAAGGAAAGCGACATCGGCACCATCCCCTCGGGGCAGGATCAGGTGACGATTGGCTCTGCCAATCTGCT
>JAFTKV010000290.1 GCA_017453085.1 Clostridia bacterium | reverse complement strand
GTCTCACCGCTCCCAACTCCACCAAGGATTACGTAGAAGCTATTGAATCGGTTGGCAAATAAACCTCAAAAATCCGCCTTCGGGCGGATTTTTGGGTAAATAGCGGTGTAATCTGCAAATTGCGAAAATTGCCCTTCTATTGGCGAAAATTGCGGAAATGCAATGCTCCTCTTTACAGAAAACGCCGGGAAGAGTATAATGTAGACAGTATAATTTTGAGCGAAGGAGTAATACAATGAAATTCAAACGCCTGATTGCCGGTATGCTGGGAGCTACCATGCTGGTTCCCACCGCGGCAATGCTGCTGTCCTGCAATAACTCGCAGGACGATGCGACCACTACCACGCAAGGAGATAACACGATGAATCCTACTCCGGACAAAGAATCCACCCAGATCAAGGTGAAAACGATGAAAGTCAACGAGACCGATACGCCGATCGGCCTGGATACGAATCCCATTTTCTCGTGGATTCCCGCATCCGACGGCTACGATCAGTTCCAGACCGCCTATCGGGTGATCGTCGCCTCTACTGCCGAAAAGGCGGAGAAGGGCGAGGGCGACCTTTGGGACAGCGGTAAGGTGGAATCCGCCTTCTGCTACAGCGTTCCCTATGCAGGCGCAGAGCTGGCCTCGCACACCGCTTACTATTGGCGCGTGCAGGTATGGGATGCCGATCGGGCGGTTGCAACCTCGTCTACTGCACGATTTGTGACCGGTATTTTGAATAAGTCCGAATGGGCAGGGGAGTGGATCGGAAAAAAGCCCGACACCTATTCCATTAGCTTCACCGGCGCCAAGTGGATCTGGCTCTCTCCCTCCAACGTGGGCAATAACGCTCCTGCCGGTCTTGCCGCAGGCAGCCAGTACTTCCGTGTGAAGTTTGCGGTGGATACTACCAAGACCGTAAAGCAGGCTCTGCTGGCCTACACCGCTGACGACGCTTCCAAGCTGTCTCTCAACGGCGTGGAATGGTCCGAGTCTACTGCTTGGTCCTCCGGCGTGATCTGCGATCTAACCGGCTCTTTGCAGGCCGAGAACACCATCGCTATCGTGGCAACCAACGCCACTAACGGCTATGCGGGTCTGTTGGCGAAGATCGAGATCGAATACACCGACGGCACCAAGACGACTATTGTCTCCGACGAAAAGAACTGGAAGGTCAGTAGTACCGCTGCCGAGGGCTGGACTGCTCCCGAGTTTGACGACAGCGCGTGGAAGGCACCTACCCAGTACTGTGGCTTTGGCGGCGGTCCTTGGGGCACCGGCGTGGCTCTGTCTGCCGCAGGCGACCGTGCCGCAACTCTGCTTCGCAACAACGTCTCGCTGAAGGGCGACGTTTCCGAGGCATACCTGTCCATCGCCGGACTTGGCTTCTTTGATCTCTTGATCAACGGCAAGTCCCCCGACGATACCGTGATGAACTGCTGTAACACGCAGTATAATAAGACCGTCCTCTACCGCACCTTCGACGTGGCTTCCATGCTGAAGAAGGGCGAAAACGCCATCGGCGTAGAGCTGGGCAACAGCTTTTACAACGAGCAGGGCGGCGTATGGAACTGGGGCACCGCTTCCTGGAGAGACAATCCTAAGATGAAGCTCCAGCTCACCGTTCGTTATGCAGACGGCACTACCGAATCCTTCTCCTCCTCCACCGATTGGAAGGCCACCACAGGCGGTCCTATCACCTTTAACTCCATCTATTACGGCGAGACCTACGACGCCCGCAAGGAGCTGGGCGACTGGGCAAACGTGGGCTACGATGCCTCTGCCTGGAAGGAATCCCAGAAAATGAACGCTCCCAAGGGCGCACTCATCTGCCAGCTGGAGGATCCCATCCGCCGTGTGGCAAGCTTTGAGGCAAAGGAGATCAAGAAGCTCGCCGACGGCTCTTACGTAGTCTACGCTCCCGAGATGATCTCCGGTTGGGCAAAGATCAATTTCAAGAATCAGACCCCCGGCACCAAGATCACCATCCTCTACGGCGAAAAGATGCTGGCGAACGGCAACGTCCAGAAGCTGGGCGGCTCTGACGGTACCAACGCAAGCTGGTGGCCCGAGCGCTACAATATGACCGACGAGTACATCACCAAGGGCGGCGCATCCGAGACCTACGAGCCCAAGTTCAGCTACAAGGGCTACGCTTACATCCAGATCTGGGGCTACGAGGGCGAGCTGAAGAAAGAAGACATCGTCCTCTACCGTACCTCCAACGACGTGGAGGTAACCGGCAAGTTCGAGTCCTCCGATCAGTTGATCAACGATCTCCACGCCATGATGGTGCGTACCATGACCAACAACCTTCAGGGCAAGCCCACCGATACCCCCGTTTGGGAAAAGAACGGCTGGCTGGGCGACCTGAACGTTGCACTGGAGACCTTTACCTACAACTTTGATTTCTCCAACTTCCTGCCCAACTTCGTAGAGATCATGGAAGACTGCTTCGAGCAGTACAATCTGCTGCCCAATATGGTTCCCACCGCAGGCTGGGGCGTTGCACAGCATTACGTATGGAATACCGTATTCGTCTTCTCGGTCTACGAG
>JAFTKV010000289.1 GCA_017453085.1 Clostridia bacterium | reverse complement strand
TGCTCGGTTTCGATCAGCGTGCAAAGCTCCATCATATTGATGACCGTTTTCTCGGAGGTGTCGATTTGTCTGAGAAAATCCTCAGCCCAAGCGTCGTCTTCTCCTCCGGTGTAGATGAAAAGATCGCATTCCTCGATCAGTGCCATATCCGCTGCGGTAGGTGAAAAGCTGTGACTGTCAGTCACCGTGACAAGTACAGACAGGTCGATGCGATCACCTGCAATCTCACGGGCGAAGTCGTAAGGCGGAAATATGGTTGTAACTACCAGCGGCTTTTCGTGAGCAGGGGTAGAAATACTACAACTGCCCAGCGTAAACAGCATGGGCAGCAGCAGTATGATTGTCAGGATCGCAGATAATGTTCGTTTGGGCATTTTCGTTATGCGTCCAGCGCGTTCAGCATATCCACGCGCTTCTGATGACGGCCGCCTGCAAATTCGGTGGTCACAAACAGATCTACCATATCCAGGCACAGACCCGCACCGATCACGCGAGCACCAAGGCAAAGAATGTTCGCGTCGTTGTGCTCACGGGTCATGCGTGCGGAGAAGGTATTTTCGCAAGCAGATGCACGGATGCCGGCATGCTTGTTGGCGGCAATGGACATGCCCAGTCCGGTTCCGCAGATCAGAATGCCAAGATCAGCCTTGCCTTCGGTGATGGCGTTGCATACTTTGTCAGCATAGATGGGATAATCCACCGATGCGGTGCTGTCACAGCCGCAATCGATAACGGTATATCCTGCTTCCTGCAGGTGATTGATCACGGTTGCCTTCAAGTCAAATCCGCCGTGATCGCATCCAAAAGCGATAGTTTTCATAGAAAATTCCTCCACATATGTTATTTCTGAGCCGATTGTTCCTCGGCAAGTCGTTCGTTAAGCTCCCGCTCAGCTTGGCTGGGACGGAGATACACGGGAAGCAGCTCTCCGTCGCTGACGGCTTGTCCGCTTTTGTACATACGAAGCGCAAGCTGTGCTACGCCAACTGCATTCTGCGTTGCCATCATAGGAGAAGGCATAATATAAGCTATCTGATCGGACGATGCATTTCGCAGGATATCGCTTCCCTCTCCGGTAAGGATGACCGCTTCGCCGTATGCCGACAGCTCCGCTGCCAGATCGACGGCAGGAATCAGACGGTCTTCTGTCAGGCGGATCAGCCGATTCCCCTCAAAGCGAAATAGCGCGTTATACAGCTGATTGCGACGGGCATCCATCACAGGACAGAGGATACCCTGAAAGCCTGCGAGATTGTATGCCATTCCCTCCAGTGAGGAGGTACCGACGCATGGCTTGTTGCTGTCAAAGGCCAAGCCCTTGATGAGCGAAACGCCGATACGGATGCCGGTAAAGGAGCCGGGACCCACCGGTACGGCAAACAGATCAATGTCCTGCACAGTCATACCGGCGTGGGCCAAAAGCTGTTCCACCATAGGAAGAAGCGTATCGCTGTGCGTGTTTCCGGTCTGCAGAGTCATCTCTGCAATGGGACTGTCATCCTCACACAGCGCAACCGATGCAGTCAGCGCAGAGGATTCGATGGCCAGGATCTTCATACGGTCACCTCTTCGATCTTGACGGTGCGAAGATTCTCATCGCCGCCCTCCACCTTGAAAATGGATACGCGGTAATAATGATCCGGCAGTGCGAAGGGGATATTTTCGCTCCATTCTACGATGCTGATGCAATTTGCATAGTCGTAGAAGCCGCAAGCGTAAAGATCCTCTTCCCCGCTGATGCGATAAACGTCAAAATGACAAAGCGTGCAGCTCTTGCCCTCGTATTCGTTGCAGATAGCATAGGTGGGACTGCAAACGTCAGCATCAGGGGCAACGATAGCGGCCACGCCTCGAACAAAGGCAGTCTTACCAACGCCCAGATCACCGTACATGGCAACGAAATCGTTCTTTTTCAGCAGTGCACCCAGCAGAGAGCCTGCTGACTCTGTTTCCCCAACGTTATGGGAGAGTATTTTATAAATCAGTTTTGTTTTCATTGTTCTATTTCAGGAAAGACCGGTGATCACACCGTCGTCGGTGACGTCGATCTGCAATGCGGCGGGAACCTTCGGCAGTCCGGGCATAGTCATAATCGCACCGGTATAGACGACTACGAATCTCGCGCCTGCGGAAAGCTTTACGTCCCGTACGGTAATGTTAAAGCCGGAGGGTCTGCCAAGGCGGGTAGAATCATCGGAGAGAGAATACTGGGTTTTGGCAACACAAATGGGGAGACGGCTGTATTCGGGATTCAATGCGTCGATTTCAGCCAGAGATTTCAGTGCAGCAGCTTCGAAATTCACTCCATCAGCGCCGTAGATCTTCTCAGCAACCGTGCAGATCTTGTCCTTCAGTGAAGCATAATCGGGATATAGGAATTGGAAATCGGAAGGCTGCTCGCAGGCTTCGAGAACCAGGTTGGCCAGCTCGATGCCGCCTTCACCGCCCTTGGCGAAGACCTCGGACAGAGCTACCTTTACGCCTTTTGCGGCACAAGTGGAGCGTACCAGCTCCAGCTCTGCCTCGGTATCGGTGCCGAAGCGGTTCATCGCCACGACCACGGGAAGACCGTACTGCTGGAGATTGTCAATGTGTGCTTCCAGATTGACAATTCCCTTCTGCAATGTGGACAGATTCTCTGCAGCCAGCTCATCCTTCTTCAGACCGCCGTTGTACTTCAGCGCACGAACGGTGGCGACCAGTACCACGCAGGAGGGGGCAATTCCGGCAGCGCGGCATTTGATGTCCAGAAACTTCTCTGCTCCAAGGTCTGCACCAAAGCCGGCCTCGGTGATGGCGTAGTCGCCCAGCTTCATCGCCAGCTTGGTCGCCTTGACAGAGTTACAACCGTGTGCAATGTTGGCAAAGGGACCGCCGTGAATCAGCGCAGGGGTATTTTCCAGCGTCTGCACCAGATTGGGGGACATGGCGTCCTTCAGAAGAGCCGCCATTGCGCCTATACATCCGATTTCACGGGCAAAAACAGGTTTGTTATCGTAGGTATAAGCGACCAGCATATCGCCAAGACGCGCCTTCAGATCGGCAATATCCTCCGCAAGGCAAAGGATCGCCATGATCTCGCTGGCAACGGTGATCATGAAATGATCCTCTCTGGGAATGCCGTCTACCTTCTTTCCCAGACCAACGATAATATTACGGAGTGCACGGTCGTTGGTGTCGGTCACGCGGGGAAACAGGATGCGTCGCTGATCAATTCCCAGCGCGTTCCCCTGCATGATGTGATTGTCGATCATTGCAGACAGCAGATTGTTGGCTGCAGTGATCGCGTGAAAATCTCCTGTAAAGTGCAGGTTGATGTCTTCCATAGGAACGACCTGGGCATAGCCGCCGCCTGCTGCTCCGCCCTTGATACCAAATACGGGGCCCAAAGAAGGCTCGCGCAGTGCAATAACGGCTTTTTTCCCCAGCTTCGCCATAGCTTGACCCAGACCGACGGTGGTGGTAGTCTTGCCCTCACCTGCAGGCGTGGGGTTAATTGCAGTCACAAGGATCAGCTTACCGTCGGGACGGTTCGCGTTTCGCTTGATAAAACGGTCGTTGATCTTGGCTTTATATCGGCCGTAGGTTTCCAGCTCGTCCTCGCAGATGCCGAGTTCATCCGCAATTACGGTAATCGGCTTCATAGTCGCATTTTGTGCGATCTCGATGTCAGTAGGAAAAGGCATTTTTACCTCCATAGGGTTGCTCTGTTCAGCATAATACAGTTTAGTATAGCACAAATTCGTATCGTTTGCAAGAGTTTTTTCTTATTTCGCCAGAATTCTTACGGCATCAAATAGGCTCTTCACGGGAATTAAGCGAATGCCGGTCTTGAACTTGGTTTGCATCAATTTGTCATAAGAACGCTTGGGAAGGACGACTGTTTCAAATCCCAGTCGCTCCGCCTCTCGAATACGCAGCTCGGGAGTAGAGACTGCTCTGCACTCGCCGGAAAGTCCCAGCTCACCAAAGGCGATCAGACTTCGGTCGATGGTGATATCCTTGAAGGAGGAGATCAGCGACAGAGCTACCGCAAGATCGGCGGCAGGCTCGTCCAGCGTGATACCTCCAATGACGTTCAGATAAGCGTCAACGGTGGAAAGATGCAACCCCAGCCGCTTTTCCAGTACGGCAAGAATGAGATAGAGTCTGCTGTAATCAAATCCGTTTGCTGTACGGCGGGGGGATGCGAAGGAGGTATCTGCAGTCAGCGCCTGGATCTCGGTAATCAACGGGCGAGTGCCTTCCATAATGCAGACGGCACAGTTCCCCGAAGCATCCTCGGGTCTACCCGAAAGAAGAAGCTCGGAGGGATTTGACACCTCGGAAAGCCCTTTTTCACCCATTTCAAACACGCCGATCTCGTTGGTAGAGCCATAACGGTTCTTGACGGCACGGATAATACGGAAGATCTGCTGGCGGTCGCCCTCAAAAGACAGAACGGCATCTACCATATGCTCCATGACCTTGGGGCCTGCTATGCTTCCCTCTTTGTTCACGTGACCAACCAACAGCACCGAAATGCCGCGACTCTTGGCGATGGCGATCAGTCGCATCGTGGATTCCTTGATCTGGCTGACACTGCCGGCCGAAGAGGCAACGCCCTTGCAATACATAGTCTGGATGGAGTCCACGATCACAAATTCGGGACCGATAGACTCGATCTGTGCGAGGATGCGATCCATCGCGGTTTCGGTGAGGATGTAGAGGTTCTCTCCTTCGATTTCCAGCCGCTGTGCACGATATTTCAGCTGACCGCCCGATTCCTCACCCGAGATATAAAGCACCTTTCTGCGGGCAGATAGAACGTCACAGATCTGCATCAGAAGAGTGGATTTGCCGATGCCCGGCTCGCCTGCCAGCAGTACGACCGATCCTTCCACGATTCCGCCGCCCAGCACACGGTCCAGCTCCTCCATTCCGGTGGCAGAGCGGATATATTCGGGCAGCTCCAGTGATTTATACGCAACAGCTGTTGACTCTGTGACGGCGGAGATACGTGCTCTTCCCTTTTGAGGTGCGACAGGCTCTTCTTGAACCTGCTCTTCAAGGGTGTTCCAGGAGGAGCAGGAGGGACATTTGCCCAGCCAACGAGCGGATTGATAGCCGCATTCGGAGCAAATATAGACTGATTTAGGTGCTTTCATTGGAGTACTTCCTTTGATTCTATGGATTAGCTGTCTTCAACGTCTTGTGTCTGTTGAAGACAAAACTCATTATAAATGCTTGCGGACAGCAATGCCGCCAGATTGGTTTGATAGGTTTCATCAGATAGTAGCAACGCTTCATCCCGATTGGATAGAAAGCCGCATTCCACCAGCACGGACGGGTTTTGCATACGGCTTAAGATGAAGATGGAGGTCGTTGCTTTTTTAGACAGTCGGTGATTGTCGGGGGCAAGATAGGTCTTGACGTCGCTTTGAATACGTTTGGCAAGCGACATGGAGGATGGATGATTCGGCGAGTAATAAACCTGCAGTCCTTTACAGGATTCAGCCGGAAATTTATTCATATGGATGCTGACAAATACTGCATCGGGATAGCGGGCACCGTAATCCAATCGATTTTTCAGATCCTGCGTTTTGTGCGCAAGCGGAATCGTAGGATCATAGAGCAAACGGTCATCGGCACGGGTCAGGATCACCTGCCACCCCTCAAAGATCAGCAGATCCCTGAGACGAAGCGTCAGCGAAAGGTTCAGATCCTTTTCCAGCACGCCGTCCACTCCGACTGCGCCCGAATCTTCCCCGCCGTGTCCTGCGTCTAAAATGATCACAGGACGAGAGGCAGTTTCGTCAAAAATCTCGTCTGCCTCCTTGACATCGTCAGCGTCTTCTGTTAAAATAGAGTCAGCGATCGGTGACACGTAACGATCCAGCAGAAATATGCCTACCGTCAATAGCAGTGCCGACAATACAGTGACCCATACGATCAACAGATATTTTTTCATAAAAACCACCCATATTCGTATATTTTGTAAACTATATGCGAATACGGGTGATTTCAGAAGTTATTGATAACGTGAGTCCTTGGCCTTGGCAGTTGCCTTAGGCGTGCGCTTGACAAAGCCGTCGCAGTAACGGACGCCCAGTCGATAAGAAAGCGTGCATACCAAAATTGCGGGCAACGGGATCAAAAGGTCAAAAAAGCCGACGCCGCGGAAGATCGTGGCTCCAAGCCCTGTGTACATGCTCTGGATAAAGCGTGCGATGGTGTGACATATGTCGTAAAGACTTGCCGCCCATACGGGAGAAGGATCCATTCTGCTGACGTCTGCAAAAACAGAATCGCCTGCAATGGCAACCTTGCCGATAAACTCAAGCAAGCCCAGCAAAAGGTTGGGAATGTTGGCGATCAATGCAATGAAAAAGCCCTTCCAGGGAGTGGGTGCCATTCTTCCGCCCTGGATTCGGATGCCATCCTTTTGACCCATCTCATAGCTCATATGGTACAGCAGGAACAGATAGAATAGGATCGACAAGGAGCTGACCGTGATTAGCAGCAGGTCATTGGTGGATGCACTGGCACCGTTCTTTTCACCGGCTGTGCTGACGGCAAAGATCAGCATCAGAGCAAACATAGTCATTGCGATCTGATTCAGCAGCATTCGCACGGACTGATAGACATTATCTTTGAAAAACTGTTTCATAAATTCCCTCGAAAATCATTCTCTTTCTATTTTACTTGCA
>JAFTKV010000288.1 GCA_017453085.1 Clostridia bacterium | reverse complement strand
GTAGAATACGATGGCGTCGCCGTATTGTTTTTTGACTTCCAGATACTGCTGCATCATGGGAGAAAGTGCCATAATTACCTCAACTTCTGTGTGTTTCGTGTGGATTTGGGGAAATTACCCATTTTTCGCAAAACGGGAAAAATGATCGGTTGTGTAGGAGCAATCGGCTGAGAAATGAAAAAATAACAATTCTCGTAGGGGCGATTCATGAATCGCCCGCCAGCGAAGAATCTGCGCCGCCATGATCGTTTGTTTGGCAAATGGGCGATTCGTGAATCGCCCCTACGGGTTGGCAGTGCCTTGATCGCCCTTGCAGAACCGTTCATTCTAAAGGGGGGAGAAGGGAAGCGACCCGACGGGCGGATCACTTCCCTGTAAATCGATTTATTTTGCGCCGCCGTAACTGCCGGAGGTGTCAGCCACCGTTTCGGTGACGTTTTCCTTGCGGCGAGAGGTGGCGATGCGCTTCTTCAGCTCCTCGTAGAACAGCTCCTCGTCGAAGGGAAGCTCTACGGGCTTGCCTGTCCAGGAGGACAGGTGCATAGCGTTGGAGATGGTCAGGCCGTTGATGCCCTCCTGACCCTTAGCGATGAGAGGCTCGCCGCGAAGCAGATGTGCGGCAAAGGCGTTGAACACGCCCACGTGCTGGGGAGCGCCGCCCTCGGGCGTCAGATCGATCCGCTCGTTCTTGGGAGCGGCGAAGGAATGGGGCGCCTGATTGGTAAATTCGGATTCGAACATCTCGTTCTTCCACATGATCAGTCTGCCGTTTTCGCAGAGCAGCTTGCCGCCGTCGCAGAGAATCTCCAGACGGTTGGAGCCGGGTGCATCGCCGGTGGAGGTGATGAACACGCCGGTAGCACCGTTTTCATACTCGGCGTAAGCGGTCACGTCGTCCTCAACCTCGATATCGTGCCACTTGCCGTAGTGCAGGTGGGCGTCGATCTTCACGGGCATACCGCAGAGCCACTGCCACAGATCCAGCTGGTGGGGGCACTGATTCAGCAGTACTCCGCCGCCCTCGCCGCTCCAGGTGGCACGCCATGCGCCGGAGTCGTAATACTTCTGGGGACGGTACCAGTTGGTGATGATCCAGTTGACACGCTTCATACGGCCCAGCTCGCCGGAGTCCAGGATCTCCTTCATCTTGATGTAGAGAGGATCGGTACGCTGGTTGAACATCATGGCAAAGCAAACCTCGGGGTGCGCGTCTGCAACGGCGTTCATTTCCCGAACTGCCTTGGTGTACACGCCTGCGGGCTTCTCGGACACTACGTGGATGCCACGCTCGATGGCGGCGATGACGTAGGTGGGATGATCGTAATGGGGAGTCGCAACGGTAACCGCTTCAATGAGACCGCTGTCCAGCATCTCGATGGCATCGGTAAAGCGAGCGATCTTCCGCTCTTCGCCCTTTTCGGCCAGACGCTTCTCGCACTCCTTTGCAACCTGCTCCGCCCGCTCGGGCTTGATGTCGCAGATAGCAATCAGCTCGAACTCGGGACATTCACCGCTTGTAAACATTCTGGCGTGTCCGGAGCCCATGTTGCCGACACCGATGACGCCGATTTTGATTTTTCTCATAATAGCCTCCAAAAGATTACATAACGTTCAATAATGATCCAAAATCAGATCCACTCTTCAAATTCGTGGAGATAGAGCCGATCCTCGGGGGTGGCGCGAATCTCCTCCAGCAGGCGGGTGATCTCGGCAGCGATCGCAGATTGACCCACGAAGTACCGTCCGCTTTGCGGATCGTCCAGCACACCGTCCTCTCCGGCGACGGCGCAGGCCATCAGCAGGGCAAAGGGGATCTCCAGCGAATCGATGCCGCAGGAGAAAAAGAGATTGCTGCTGCCGGCAGGGAAGACGATCTCCTCGCCCTTCGGCTTTTTCAGCTGCCACCACTTTTTCTTGGGGACGGATAACTCGATGGGAATCGGCTCGTCGGTAACCATGGCGGAAAACTCTACTGCCGCCAGAAAGCTACGGGGATCGTCCGACAATACCTTCCCGAATTTGGCGCACAAGGGGAATAGGGTGCCGTCCAGCGTGAAGCCGGGACAGCACTCCGCCTCCAGCCCGAACAGACGGCAGGTCTTTGCAAACGCTTCGGGAGTCAGCGTGGGTGCAGCTTTCAGATACAGGTTCAGATCGTAGCTCATCCGATCTGCTCCACGATGCCCTTGACGGCATCAGCCGCAACACGGAAGGCATCCCGTGCGCTGGGATAGGAGTAGGGATCGATATCGGTCTTCTGATCCTCCTCCAGATCGGCAAGGCCCTTGAACACGGTCAGATGAGGCTCCAGAGAGAGCACCTTTCCGCCGCGCGCACCGAAATCGGCGATGATGGCAGGCAGATTGCCCAGACCGCAGCCTGCGGGAACCACCTTACCGTCAGAGAGTGCATCCTTGATGTGCAGGTAGGTCGTCTTTTCCGCCAGCATCCCCCACGCGGTGAGGGGATCTACACCGCACTGGATGAAATTCGCGGGATCAAATACACTGCCCAGCTCGGGAACGGCGGAGAGGATCTCCACGCAGTTCTCGGCGGTGTCGCCGTAGATGCCCTTTTCGTTCTCGTGACAGAGGAGTACACCACTTCCCTTAGCGGTCTCCGCCAGCTTCTGCAGACGGGCGATCGCCTCCGCTTTGTCGGCGTCGGTTTTCACGTCGTAGAAGGAGAAGATGCGCATCACCGATGCCTCGCAGGTGACGGCGGCATCCAGGAGTCGCTTGAAGCTGTCCAGATGAGGCTCGAAGGGATCGGAGATTCTGATCTTGCCCACGGGGGAGCCGATAGACCAAACCGAAAGTCCCGCCTCGTCCAGCATATACTTGGCACAGCGCACCTCTTCGTGGGTCATGGAGGAGACGTTTCTGCCGTTGACGCCGCGCATTTCCAGATGGGTGATGCCCGACTCGCGCATTGCGTCGATCTGCTCGTAAAGGAGAGGGCTTGCTTCGTCGGCGAAGGCGGAAAGGATGTATTTGCTCATGATAGATAACCTTCCTTATGAAAAAATAGTCATACAAGATTATCATAGCACAAAAGCGCAAAAAAGTCAACGGTTTTTCGCTTTGGAAAACGATTTTTTGCAAAACAAACTCTCCCCCGTTACTTCGGGGGAGAGAAGGGATTCGTAGTAGGTGCGGATGCGGGCGAGGGTTCACCGGTGAGGCGGTAGATCTGCCCGGCGGTGATCTCCTCCACGCGTAGCTCGCCGAAGGTGTTGTTTCGCTCGTCGGCGGTGAACACGATCACGTCGCTAAGGCTGGCGCGGACGGTGTTATCC
>JAFTKV010000287.1 GCA_017453085.1 Clostridia bacterium | reverse complement strand
TTGGAGAGCTGACAATGGCGGCAGGCTACATCGCTTACGAATGGTTCCTCTACGGCTTTGGCAAAGCGATCCTGAACCTTGTCCCTTACCTCATCAAGGGCGGCATCAGCGTAGTGCTGGCTTGCCTCTTGTGTCCTGTGTTGCGAAAGATCATGAGACGGATGGGAATATAATCTATTTACAGTACATTTCCGAAAACAAGGCGACACAATAGACGCGTATCAAAACATATTGTACGATCATCTGAATTATAGAATATCCGTGTGTATTCTATCACACCTGATTGTTGTAATTGCGTTTGTCTGGCTGAAGATCCTTCCTCAGAGAATTCGAAACACTATATGAAGAAGCACTGCTGTCTATCTTTTCGGCTTGTTTGTGATGATCTTGGGGGTGTTTACTCGCTTCGGTCTAAGATTGCAGTAGAGATAGATATTGAACCGCACACAACAAAATCCCCCATATGGGGGATTTTGTTGTAGAAGAGAAGGATGAACGAATCAAGTTGATTGGTGAATGTAAATAAATTTACAACCTATTATTTGTGCGTTTGCACGAAAATTACAAAGCGAATGAGCAATCTTGGTCAAATCTATTGACAAATTATGAAGATTTGGTATAATAATTGTATCCAAAATAATAATTCGGGAAGAGGATGTATCTCCCCGAAAATTCTGAAAGGATGAATTATAAGTATGAAAAAATTACTTGCAATTGTGTTGATGGCTGTACTGTGTATGTCCATCATCCCCATGGCAGTTTTTGCTGCCGAACCCAGCTACACCCGTGGCGATTGGACCGTGGACGGTTCTACCTACAAGTCCCCTAACATGGACTACGGTAACAGCTTCACTACCTATCAGCTGGGCAGCTCTGACAAGGTGACCATCACCGCTACCGTTACCATCGGCCAGGAGCATGGCTTCATGGTTGGTATGAAGGACATGAACGGTGACAACGTCATCGACGAGGGTGCTGACCAGTACTACCTGATCGATATCATGGGTAGTGGCGCGATCGGCATCGAAAGAAACGACAAAGCTTGGGGCGACTGGTCCTTTGTTTCCTCTGAACTGAGCGGCACCGTTACTCTGACCATCGTTTACGATAACGGCGCTATCTGCGTAAAGAATGGCGATCAGGTTGTAGCAAGCTACAAGGATGCGAACCCCATGGGCGGCACCGGCTATGCTTTGATTGCTAAGAGATGTGAAGCTACCTTCACCAACGTGTCCGTAGCCAATAATGCAGACGCTTACGCTCCCGGCGATACCACCGAAGGTGCAATGGGCGGCGAATGGACTGTTGACGGCAATACCTATGTGAACAACACCAGAGTAGGTTGGCCTGATTTCGCTTACTATTGTCTGGGCAACAGCACCGATAAGCTGGTTGTTCTTTCCGCAACCGTAACTGTAGGTCATTCCGACAACGAAGAGTGGAAGAACGGTTCTGACGTAGGCTTCATGTTCGGCGCATCTGATAATAACGCTAACGGCACTCTGAACGAGCGCGGTGACGGATATTATCTGGTAGCTCTTACCGGCGCAAACGACGGTCCTACCGTTTCTATCGAAAGAAACCGTGGTGAATGGGGCGGTTGGCAGAACCGTCGTTGGGATCTCGGTTTCTACGCAGGCGATAAGGTTGACTTCGTAGCAGCTTACGATCCCGTTGCCGGCAAGATCACCACTTGGGTAAACGGCTACAAGGCTTCCGAACAGACCTATACCAATATGCTGCCCGGCACCGGCTTCGGTCTGGCTTCCAAGCAGACCGGCGGCACCTTCGAAAACGTAAAGGTTTCCAATACTCTGCCTGCAGGTCTCACTGACTGCATGCAGATCTCCACTGCTGACGAGCTGATCGCTCTGGCAAACCTTGCTAACAAGTGGAACTTCAATGCTGAAGGCGGCGAAGAGCATGGCGCAAACTTCATGTTCGGCATGACCGTTGAGCTGGCTGCTGACATTGATATGACCGGCAAGGATTGGACTCCCATCAAGAAGATGAAGTTCGGTATCGACGGCAAGGGTCACACCATCTCCGGTCTGAACGTAACCGTTGAGGAAACCGCAGGCGGTAACTACGGTCTGCTGGCTAACGAGCTGAGCAACAACGGCTTCAACGCATTCATCAAGAATGGTGTGATCAAGGATTCTACCCTCACTGTTAAGTCTACTGCTGATAATGAGAACAACGTTAGAGTTGGTGCAGTTGCCGGTTTCGGTGACCGTGGATTTGCATCCGATATCACTCTTAGCGATGTTACCATCAACGTTGAGGGTAAGGCATACGTTGGCGGTCTGGTTGGTGTCCGTGATTGGGCAGCAGCGGCAGAGCGTGAAAACGGCGTAAACGACATCAAGTTTGAGTACACCACCATCAATGCTCCCGCGGCTACCGTTGGTCTGGTATACGGTCGTGTAGGTAGCGATTGCAACGACGTAACCATCTCCGAGGTTACCGGTAAGGTTTACGTAGTTTCTGCTAACGAAGTTACCTCCGACACTGTTATCGCAGTAAACGAATCTAACATGGCTGCTGCTGATACGGCTAAGGGCGTTGAGATCCTGGACGCTCCCGAAGAGAAGCCCGTAACTCCTCCCCCTGCAACCGATACTCCCGAAACCTCTCCCAAGACCGGTTCCGCAGTGATCGGACTGTCTGTTCTGGGCGTAGTTGCTCTTGCAGGCGCAGTTGTCTTCACTAAGAAGAGATACTATTAATTATAATCAAAAGAAGTCGCCTTTGGGCGACTTCTTTTGATTATAAAGAGTTTCCCACCCATTATTGAATGGGTGGGATATTCATTGCGTTATACTTGTACCGCCTCGGGCAGCTGCGCCACCGTTTTCAGCACCAATTTGGGCTCTTCGGTCTTATCCACCGCGCCTTCGGTGATGATGACCTCGGCCACGTCGTCCCGGGAGGGGATGTCGTACATCAGATCCAGCATGATCTCCTCCAGAATCGCACGCAGACCACGGGCACCCGTCTTGCGGGAAATGGCCAGTTCGGCGATCTTACGAAGCGCGCCGTCCTCGAATCGGAGACTGACGCCGTCCATCAGAAGCAGTGCCTGATATTGCTTGGTCAGCGCATTCTTGGGCTGGGTGAGGATCTTGGTGAGCAGATCGGCATTCAGGCTGTCAAGGCTGACGATCATAGGCAGTCGACCTACCAGCTCGGGGATCAGACCGAACTTCACGATATCGTGAGGGGTTACCTTAGCCAGCAGATCATCCTGCTCCTCGCTCTCCTTTTTCACCAGATGGCCGCCAAAGCCCATAGTAGCCTTCTCGGAGACACGCTTGGAAATGGTCTTTTCCAGTCCTTCAAATGCGCCGCCGCAGATGAACAGGATATTCTCGGTATTGATCTGAATGTTCTCCATGCCGGGGTGCTTTCTGCCGCCCTGAGGAGGAACGCTGGCAACCGTGCCCTCCAAAATCTTCAGCAGAGCCTGTTGTACGCCCTCACCCGAAACGTCACGGGTGATGGAGCGATTCTCGCTTTTGCGGGCGATCTTGTCGATCTCATCGATGTAGATGATGCCCCGCTCGGCCAAGGGAATGTCGTAATCAGCCGCCTGCAGCAGGCGAACCAGGATGTTTTCCACGTCGTCGCCCACGTAGCCTGCCTCGGTGAGGGTGGTTGCGTCGGCGATGGCGAAGGGGACGTTCAGCGCACGCGCCAGATTCTGCGCTAAGAAGGTCTTGCCCACGCCGGTGGGACCCAGCAGAAGCACGTTGGACTTCTGGATCTCCACGTGATCCACGGGGGCATCGGGCTGCTTTTTCTTGCGGCCTCTGCCTTTTTTCTTGTCCAGACCCTTGGAAAGGATCCGCTTATAGTGATTGTATACCGCCACGGACAGCACCTTCTTTGCGGCGTCCTGTCCGATCACGTATTCGTCCAGCTGTGCCTTGATCTGTGCAGGACGGGGAAGGGTGTCCATCGAGAGCTCGGACTCCTGAACGACGGCGGTTTCCTCGTCGATGATATCCGCACACACCTCAACGCAAACGTCGCAAATGCAGGCACCGGTAGGGGAGGGAATCAGAAATTCCACCTGCCGCTCGGTACGTCCGCAGAAGGAACAGCGGCGGAGCTTATCGTTTGTTTGCCGGTTGTCAGCCATTGCAAACCTCCTTATTTTGTCAGTTGCGTTTTTCGATGACGCGGTCGATCAGACCGTAAGCACATGCTTCGGAAGCCGACATAAAGTTGTCGCGCTCGGTATCGCGGGCGATCTCGTCTACAGTTTTGCCGGTGTTTGCGGCGAGGATGGTGTTCATCTTCTCGCGGGTGCGGAGCAGATGGTCTGCGTGGATCTTGATATCCGAAGCCTGCCCCTGCATACCGCCTACCAGAGGCTGATGGATCATGATCTCTGCGTTGGGAAGAGCAAGACGCTTGCCCTTTGCACCTGCGGACAGCAGGAAGGCGCCCATGCTGGCAGCCATGCCGATGCAGATGGTGGACACGTCACACTTGATATAGTTCATGGTGTCGTAGATCGCAAGACCTGCAGAGATAGATCCTCCGGGAGAGTTGATGTAGAGGGAAATGTCACGGTCGGGGTCCTGCGCCTCCAAAAAGAGCAGCTGTGCAACGGTCAGAGAAGCCGTTACGTCGTTGATCTCGTCGGAGAGGAAGATGATGCGGTCGTTGAGCAGGCGGGAGTAGATATCGTAAGCTCGCTCGCCGTGACCGGTCTGTTCAATTACGGTGGGTACCAGTGCCATAGGATTACCTTACCTTTCGATTCATTAAAATGAAATAGGATAAAAACGGGGGAATCGGGGCTGTGCCCTCGAATTCCCCCGATGTTATACTTATGCGCCAAAGAAATGCGATAGTGCCTTCATTTAGCAAAAGTCGCTTATTCAGCAGCTGCCTCGGGAGCTGCCTCGGTGATCACGGCGTTTGCCTTGACCAGCTCAACTGCCTTCTGAATGCAAACGTCAGCCTTTACGTCAGCGGGATCGACCAGTGCCTTTACACGGTCCAGCTCCATGTTGTAAGCCTCGGAGAGCTTAGTCAGCTCTGCCTCAACGTCCTCATCGGAAGCGGTGATGTTTTCCAGAGCGGCGATCTTCTCCAGTGCCAGACGAACCTTTACCTGGCTCTCTGCACGGGGACGCATCTGTGCACGGATGTCATCCAGGGACATACCGGTGTACTTCAGATAGTCGTCCAGCTTCAGACCCTGCATCCGCAGACGGTTGTCGTAGTCGCGAACGAAGTTCTCGGTCTCAGCAGCGATCATGGGCTCGGGGATCTCGGCGACCAGCTTCTCGGTCAGTGCCTCGATGATCTGGTTTTCAACCTCGTTATCAGCGCGCTTTGCAGCGTCTGCTTCCAGTTTAGCCCGAACGTCAGCCTTGTATTCATCCAGAGTGTCAAACTCGGAAACGTCTTTTGCAAAGTCGTCGTCCAGCTCGGGCAGGATCTTGGTGGAGATGCCGTTCAGGTTGATCTTGAAGGTAACGGCAGCACCTGCCAGCTCCTCTGCGTGGTAATCAGCAGGGAAGGAGAGGTTGATATCGAAGGACTCGCCAACGGTGTGACCAACGATCTGATCCTCGAAGCCGGGGATGAAGGAGCCGGAGCCCAGCTCCAGATTGTGGCCGTCAGCCTTGCCGCCTGCAAAAGCAACGCCATCCTTGAAGCCCTCATAGTCGATGTTAACGGTGTCACCCAGGGCGGCCGCACGGTCGGTGATCTCCTCGGTGCGAGCGTTGCGCTCCTGGATGCGAGCGATCTCGGTGTTCACAGCGTCGTCGGAAACGGGAGCAACGGTGCGCTTAACCTCGATGCCCTTGTAGCCTTCGATGGAAACCTCGGGCTTGGTGTAAACGCGAGCGTTGAAGAGAACGCCGTTTTCATCGATGGATACTACCTCATACTCGGGAGCGGAAACAACGTTCAGACCAGATTCCTTCAGCGCTTCCTCGTAAGCGGCGGGAACAACTGCGCTCAGCGCGTCGTCGTAGAAGAAGCCGGTGCCGTACATCTTTTCCACGATGGCACGGGGAGCCTTGCCCTTGCGGAAGCCGGGGACGGTGATAGAGCCCTTCTTTTTATTATATGCAGCGGTTACGGCAGCGGCAAAGGTTTCGCTGTCGATGGTAATTTCCAGAACCGAAACGTTGGTCTCGGGGCTGGTAACAGATTTCAAAGTCATGATTTCTATTCCTCCATGATTTACAATCGTATTTTATACATACCTAATCATTTTACATAAAAAATATGGATTTGTCAATAGGAAAAGCAAAACTTCCTGCTCTTTTTTGAAAAATCACAGCGAAGGGAAGACTCTCAGCGGGACGAAGGACAGATAATCCGACGACGTAACG
>JAFTKV010000286.1 GCA_017453085.1 Clostridia bacterium | reverse complement strand
TGTAAAGATCGGACGAATCAGCCTGGAAATCCCGCCGGAGGTATAAAATGCCCACTTATGAATTTGAAAGCGCCGCTCTGGATGCGGGCTATGCCGTCATCGCAGGCACCGACGAGGCGGGGCGCGGACCGCTGGCAGGCCCCGTTTACGCTGCTGCGGTGATCCTGCCTATGGGACTTGTGATCGACGGTCTCAACGACTCCAAAAAGCTCACCGAGAAGAAGCGGGAAGCCCTGTTTGACGTGATCTGCAAGGAAGCCCTCTCTTACGGCATCGCCTATGCCACTCCCGAGGAGATCGACGAGCTGAATATCCTGAACGCTTCTCAGCTGGCCATGCGCCGCGCGGTAGCCATGCTCACTCCTACCCCCGATCTGGTGCTGGTGGACGGCAACGTGGCACGGGGCTTCCCCATGGACACCAAAACCGTGGTGAAGGGAGACGCTCTTTCCATGTCCATTGCCGCCGCATCCATTCTGGCGAAGGTCAGCCGTGACCGTGTGATGGCAGAGCTTGCAAAGGAATACCCCCAGTATCAGCTGGAGAAGCACAAGGGCTATCCTACGCCCCTACATATGAATCTGGTGCGGGAGCTGGGTCCCTCTCCCATCCACCGCAAGTCTTTTCTGAAGTTTTTGAACAAATGAGTACATTCACTCCCTCTCCCGCCGACCGTCGGAGCATCGGCAGATTCTGCGAGTCTGCGGTTGCCGATTATCTGACGGCGCTGGGATATACCATCGCCGCGCGGGGATTCACCGTGAAGGGCGGCGAGATTGATTTGATTGCCGAGGATGATACCACCCTTCTCTTCGTAGAGGTGAAGGGTCGTACCGACGGCGAGCAGATCCGCCGATTCGGCAGACCTGCAACGGCAGTCAACGCCGCCAAGCAGGAGCATCTGCTGTTTGCGGCCAAAGAGTATATCCGTCGCACCGGCAATCGCAAAAAGCCCCGTCTGGACGTTGCCGAGGTCTACATGACTCCCGTGGAGGCAATTGCCGATACCGTCGAGCAATGGATGGCACTGACCATCCGCTACTACCCTGCCGCCTTTCGAGGCTAATGAAGTTGGAGAAATTCCATGAAATACTTTGATCTTCACTGTGATACCCTTCCCATTGTTATGGAGGAGGGGAAATCTTTAACCCACAGCCAAATGATGGTGGATCTCTCTAATCTGCCCTTTGATCAATACGTACAGGTGCTGGCGGTGTTCAGCTACCCCTCCCTTTCGGCAGACGAAGCCTACGAGCTGTTTTGGAGCAGCCGCCGACATCTGGACACGCTGTCCGATCTGCCCGAATGCTTCCGCTATATTCTCGCCGTGGAAAACGGCAGTCTCATCGGCGATCACATCGAACGGGTCGATGAACTGGCCAAGGCAGGCGTGCGGCTGATGAATCCCGTTTGGGCGGGAGATAATCTCATCGGCGGCGCATGGAACACCGACCGCGGACTGACCTCCTTCGGCAAAGAAGTGATCTGCCGCGCCTTTGACCTTGGCATTACCCCCGATCTCTCCCATGCCTCCGACCCGATGGCAAAGGAGATTCTGGAGATTGCCGCACAGAAGGGAAAGCCGGTGATTGCCAGCCACTCCTGCGCGCGGGCACTGCAAAACCTGGGACGCAATCTCCCCGACGAGTATTTCCGTGAGATCGCCCGCAGCGGCGGCATCGTTGGACTCTCCTTCTGTCCGCCCCATCTGTCGGACGGCGAGTGTAATATGGAAACCATCCGTCGCCACCTGGAGCACTACCTCGCTTTGGATGGCGAGAACGTGATCGCCATCGGCGCCGATTGGGATGGCATCGACACCACGCCCGACGGTGTAGAGGCGATCCGTGACATCCCCGCTCTTGCCGACCATCTCCGTCAAAACGGCTGGTCGGAGCTGCTGCTGCATAAGCTATTCTATCAAAACGCCGCCGATTTCTTTGCGCGGCAGAATATTTCGTTCTGATTCCCTCTCCTACATATTCCGGGAAAGGATCTTCCTTATGAAAAAAATACTACTCCTTGCCACCGGCGGCACCATCGCCTCCAAGGCAACCAATGCCGGTCTGGTGCCTCAGATCACCTCCACGGAGCTGCTCACCTTCGTTCCCGAGGTGGCGACGCTCTGCACGGTGGACACGCTGCAGGTCTGCAATCTGGACAGCACCAATCTCCGCTATTCCGAATGGCTGAAGATCGCCAATGCGGTTGAGGAGCATTATACCGATTACGACGGATTCGTAGTCACCCACGGCACCGATACTATGGCCTACACCGCCGCCGCACTTTCCTATCTGATCCAGAACAGCAGAAAACCGGTGGTGCTCACCGGCTCGCAAAAGTCCATTTATTCCCGTGACACCGACGCAAGAGGCAATCTGATCTCCGCTTTCCGCTACGCTTGCGACGATCGAGCGTCGGGGGTGCATATCGTCTTCGATAACAAGGTGATCCTGGGCACCCGTGCCAAGAAGACCCGCACCAAGTCCTACAACGCCTTTTCTTCCATTGATTTCCCCGAGATCGCCCGCATCCGTGACGGCGTGCTCTATTATTATATCGAAGAGAAGATCCACGGCGAGCCTGTGTTCTATCACACGCTGAACCCAAAGGTCTTCGTGCTGAAGCTGGTTCCGGGTATGGATCCTGCTATTTTCCGCTACCTGAAGGCACATTACGATGCACTGATCATCGAATCCTTCGGTGTGGGCGGACTTCCCTGCTACGACGATGCCGACTTTACCGAGGCGATCCGCGATTTTCTGGATGCAGGCAAGACCATCGTCATGACCACCCAGGTCCCCCACGAGGGCAGCGACATGGGCGTTTATGAGGTAGGCTATCGGGTGAAGGAGACCTACGATCTCATCGAGGCCTACGATATGACCATTGAAGCGGTGACCACCAAGCTGATGTGGATCCTCTCCCTCA
Organism: Clostridia bacterium; assembly: GCA_017453085.1. Taxonomy (GTDB): domain Bacteria; phylum Bacillota; class Clostridia; order Oscillospirales; family CAG-272; genus CAKSQF01. The sequence goes on along the minus strand of JAFTKV010000286.1, from coordinate 2,621 downwards.
CCTCTGATCGGGAGGAGATCAAGCGTCTCTTCTATCGCCCCGTGCAAAAGGACATCGTTTTCGGGGCATCGGTCTGATTATCCGACTTGATTGACCGAAGGATTGTAAAATAGCAATCTTCGGCTTTTCCTAAACCAATTCATTCTGCAACTGCGAGGTACATTCCCATGAATCACATTCACTACATCAGCTCCCGCGGAAATTCCGCTCCGGTAAAAGCATCCGAGGCTATTCTCCGCGGCATTGCCCCCGACGGCGGTCTCTATCTGCCCGAGCGGCTTCCCACCCTGACCGAAGCGGATCTTGCCGCGCTGCTCCCTCTCTCCTATCCCGAGCGTGCGGCAAAGATCCTCTCCCTCTATCTCACCGACTACACCGAGGAGGAGCTTCTTGCCGACTGTAAGGCGGCTTACGGCGAGCGGTTCGTTCCCGCTCCCACCGGCATCCACGCGCTCCGCAAGGGCGTATCGGTGCTGGAGCTGTGGCACGGTCCCACCTGTGCCTTCAAGGATATGGCACTGCAGATCATGCCCCGACTTCTCTCCCGTGCGCTGGATAAGACCGGCGAGGAGCTGGATGCGCTGATTTTGGTCGCCACCTCCGGTGACACCGGCAAGGCAGCTCTGGAGGGCTTTTGTGACGTTGACCGCACCTCCATTCGGATATTCTATCCCGTAGACGGCGTTTCCCGCACGCAAAAGCAGCAGATGGCAACCCAAGAGGGCGAAAACGTCGCCGTCACCGCCATCTACGGCAACTTTGACGACGCCCAGAGCGGTGTGAAGCAGATCTTCGCCGATCCTGCAATGAAGGAAGCACTGGCCAAGCAGGGCAAATTCCTGTCCAGCGCAAACTCCATCAACTGGGGTAGATTGGCTCCTCAGATCGTGTATTACGTATCGGCTTACTGCGATCTAGTAAACGACGGCTCTATCCAAATGGGCGACGTTCTGGACGTCACCGTACCCACCGGCAACTTCGGCAACATTCTCGCGGCATGGCTGGCAAAGGGAATGGGCGTACCGCTGGGCAAGCTGGTTTGCGCCTCCAACTCCAACAACGTGCTGACCGACTTCCTCTCCACCGGTACTTACGATCGAAACCGTCCCTTCCACACCACCGTATCTCCTTCGATGGATATCCTCATTTCCTCCAATCTGGAGCGACTCCTCTACTTCGCCGCAGGAGCTGAGCGTTGCGCCGCCTATATGAAGGCGCTCGCCGCTGAGGGCAAGTATACCGTCGATGCAGACGTCTTCCGGATCATCCGCCGCGATTTCGACGGCGATTACTGCTCCGAGGAGGCTTGTCTGGATCGAATCGCGTCCACCTTCGCCAGCTACCGTTATCTGCTGGATCCTCACACCGCCGTGGCGGTCACCGCCGCCGAGCGTTATCTTTGCGGCAACGAGAGCACCCATATGCTGGTAGTCTCCACCGCATCTCCCTACAAGTTCACCCCTGCCGTGGCAACTGCGCTGGGCATTCCTGCCGGCGAGGACGAGGAAGCCTGCATGAACGCCGTCGCCGCCGCTACGGGGACGACTCCGCTGGAGCCGCTGACCGCAGTATTCACGAAGCCGATCCGCTTCACCAAGGTCATCGACAAGGCGGATATGGCGAAGGACGTATTGGGAGAATAAGTAACCGATCACTGTTTCACTTGTAGGGCGGGGCTTGCACCCGCTGCGCCCCCTTGAGATTGATTGCAAGGATTAAAAAACGGCGGGAGCAAGCCCCCGCCCTACGAATGATGCAGATATCCTTTACAGCTCCTTGGGCTTAAAGGTTGCACAGACCGTGTCCTTGCCAGAGGAAGCGTAGGTGGGACCTACCGCGATTCGATTGGCGGTGCAGGTGCAGTCGCCGCAATGATAGGCACAGTTCTGCACGCGACAGACGATCTGTCCCTCCGGTTCGCCGAATATGCTTTTTTCGGTTTTTTTGCTTTTTTCCATACGATCACCCTTTCTTTCGATCTATCCATAGCATTTCCCCCTTTTCAGGATTCATACGAAGGAGTTTTTTATGGCACTATATACCATTGCCGACCCTCATCTTTCCCTTGCCAAGCCCAAGCCGATGGATATTTTCGGCTCCCGTTGGCAGGATCATACCGACCGCTTCGTGAAGGGCTGGAAGGCTGTCGTCACCGAGGAGGACACTGTCCTGGTGGGCGGCGATATCTCCTGGGGCATTTCGCTGGACGAGGCCGCTCCCGATCTTGCGCTGATCGATTCCCTGCCCGGGAAGAAGATCTTTCTGCGGGGCAATCACGACTATTGGTGGAACACTCTGCAGAAAAATAACGATTTTCTCGCCGCACACGGGCACACCACCATCGACTTTCTGCAAAACAACGCTCATATCTGCGAAGAACTTGTGATCTGTGGGACCCGCGGCTGGTATAACGATCCCGGCACCGCTCCCAAGGAAAACTACTACAAGAAAATCGTCACCCGTGAGGCGATCCGCCTGGAGTTTTCTCTGAAAGCAGGCACCGCCATCGCCGACGGTCGGGAATTGCTGGTATTTTTCCATTTTCCCCCCTACTACGGGGACTACATCTGTCGCGAGCTGATCGATCTGCTCCACGCCTATGGGGTGAAGCGTGCCTATTT
>JAFTKV010000285.1 GCA_017453085.1 Clostridia bacterium | reverse complement strand
GTCTCCGTTGGGTACTTGAGATGTTAAAAGCAACCGCTCCAGCATATAGATTGCAGTTATATTGAAGGGATTCATTCGTATCGCCCGTCGATATTGCTCAAAGGCAGCCTTCTTTTTGGCTATGGTCAATTTTTTGCTGTACAGATACTCGTTTCCCGCTTCTATATAAGCATTAACGTTTTTCTCCCAAAACTCCACCATATTCTGATATGCTTCGGGGAAGCGGCTAAGCTGCTCCCGATTAGTAGGGGTTAATCCTAATTGGGGACAGTTCTTAAAGGCATCCGGTGCCAAATAGGTCAAGCTGGAAGGGAGATTGATTCTGCCTAACGACATACAATCGGCAAATGCGCCTGCGCCAATATGCGTTATCCCCTCAACCAAATCCAGTGAATACAGGCCGGTTTTTGCAAAGGCTCTTTCGCCGATACGAGACTGTCCCTTGGACAGAGTTACGCTATATAGCTTTATGCATTTTGCAAAGGCTTGATTGCCGATTTGCGGGGCTCCTTCCATTTCTTTTCCCAAATAATCGGAAAGCGAAAGGTGGGGTGGAGTAGTGCAACTTGGACCGCAAAATTCTACGGATACCGTTCCGGCCTGAACTTCACCTAGATATTGCAAAGAACTCGGAAAAACGATTTCGATTCTTGTATCTACATAAGCGGCGATTACTAAAGTGCGCAGATAATGAACGTGGGAGGGAATTTGTAATGTCTCCATATAATATCTGCTGCTCCGATTCCAATACGAACAACCTATGTACTCCACCGTGGCGGGAAGACTGCTCAGAGATACCTTTGAGAGTAATTGATAGTCATTCAGTTTTTTTCGGATCGCAAACTGACTTTTCTCATCTAAGGAAGCAAATATATCCCCTATGCGTCCGGGAGAAAAAGGATCGTCGATTCCACGGACGGTATATTTCCCGATTCGTTCGGGAATAGTGACGGAATTATTTGCCTTGTACTTGACGCCCACCAATACAGCAGAATCCTTACTGACGGGATAAAAACAGCAACCTTTTGCTGTCAACAAACCGATTTTTTTCAAAATACTCATCAATAGCACTCCATTCTATCAACACACATTCTTCCTGTATCAATCTGATTATACATAAAACTATCATTCCTTTTCAACAGACGGCAAGTATTTGCCGTCCTTTATTAAAGTTTTTGAAGGTTCTAAGGGAACTTTTTTCAAAAAGTTCCCTTAGCGGAGTTTGAGGCAGAGCCTCAAGAAAGCCCCTGTGCCTTCAGATAGCGGTAGCTCTTTGCAAGGCAATCGAAGGGGTCTTCGCCGTAGCAGTTGTCCTGCTCCACGAGGATATATTTGGTGCCGCCGTCGTAGCAGAGGGGGATGAGCTTAGCAAAATTGATGCTGCCCTCGCCCACGGGTGCCATGCGGATCTCCTTGCCCACTACCCGCATATCCTTGAAGTGCACGCAGTCAATGCGGCCGGAGAGGGCTTTGAAGTAGTCGGCCACATCGGCGCCGCCGTACTGGAGCCAGTAGGTGTCCACGGTAATGCCGATCTCCTCAGGGGTGGTGCGCTCGATGAGGGAAATGAGACGGGTCTTGCCGTCGGCACCCTGATTCATTTCCTCGTAGTGATTGTGATACATCAGCTTCGCACCGGCGGGAGCGAACACCTTGCCTAGCTTGTGCGCCGCTTCTACGAAATAGTCCAGATCTTCTTCTTCTCGGAGTCCCTTATAATAGCCTACGCCGATATAATCACAGCCGAAGGTCTTGTGCTCAGCAAGGACAGTCTCGGGCATCTCCAGCATACGGTCAAAGGAGGTGTGGGTGATGGCGCAGGTCAGTCCGTTCTTTTTCAGTTCATCTCTCAGCCAAGTGGGATCGTAGGCGCAGGTGCCCGACACCTGCACGGTGGTATAACCGATCTCCGCAACCTTTTTCAGAGTTTCGGCAAAATCCTCGGGGGTTTTGCAATAATCCCGCAGGGTGAACAGTTGTGCTCCGATCTTCATCATAAGCCTCCCGAATTGTTTTTTTCTTTATTATACCACGTTGCGAAATTTTTTTCAATAAAATTTCGAAAAAGGGTAGTCTTTTTTCGGAATGTATGTTATAATAACTTCGATTATTCTAATCTATTCATCATCGGATCTATTATTTGTGAGGTGAATCAAATGATCCCCTATGACGCCCATGCGCATAGTCACTTCTCCTATGACGCCGATCCCGCCGCAACGCTGGATAAGGTCTGCGAGTCTGCTATCGCCAAAGGCATCACCCATCTGGCTCTGACTGATCATTACGACATCAACGCCGTTCAGGACGGCATCTATACATACGATATCTCCGCCGCCAAATCCGCCGTGGAGGAGGCCAAGGAGAAGTACGGCAATCTGCTCACCCTTTCCTTTGGCATCGAGCTGGGCTCGGCGACCCAATACCCCGAGGAGGCAGAGGCCTTTCTGAAGAAGCACAAATTCGAGACGGTGGTGGGCTCTACCCACTACATGACCGGCTGTGACGACTTCGCCTATTGGGATATGAAGAATATCTCCAACGAGGACTTTTCCGAAGCCTTCCTGCTCTATCTTGCCGAGCTGACCCGTATGTGCGAGCTGGGGCACTCCGACATCCTCGCCCACATCACCTATCCCGTCCGTTACTTCGTCCGCGCGGGACATCAGTTCGATCTCTCCTACTGCCGCGACGAGCTGGCCGATCTGTTGACCACCGCCATCGACCACGGTATGCTTTTGGAAGTGAACACCTCCGGCTACCGCCAGGGCATGGGCGGTCCCCTTCCCGATAAGTCGGTGATCGAGCTGTACAAGGATCTGGGCGGCAGACTGATCTCGGTGGGCTCGGACGCTCACACTCCCGCTGACATCGGCGCCAATTACAAAGAAGCCGAGGAGCTGCTCCGCTCGCTGGGCATGAACAAGATCGCTTTTATCCAGAATCATTCGATTCTGACCCATACCATCTGACGAAAGGAATCCATCCATGAAAGCTATGAAAGAAATTCTGAAAATGCTGGAGGATGACGCGCGCCTCACCCCCGAGCAGATCGCCGTCATGACCGAAAAGGACACCGGCGACATCAAAAAAGCCATTGAAGAATACGAAAACAACGGCACCATCGTTGCCTACAAAGCTCTGATCGACTGGGATCAGACCGACCGCGAGTACGTCAGCGCAGTCATCGAGCTGAAGGTCGCTCCCCAGAGAGATCGCGGCTTCGACGTGGTGGCTGAGAAGATCTACAACTATCCAGAGGTGAAGAGCCTGTATCTGATGTCCGGCGGCTTTGACCTCCTCGTGATCATCGAGGGCAGAACCATGCGGGAGGTGGCACAGTTCGTTGCCGCCAAGCTGGCACCCATCGAGGCCGTTCTGTCTACCGCAACGCACTTCGTTCTGCGCAAGTACAAGAACAACGGCGTGATCTACGAAGCTCCCGAAGTGGATGAGAGAGGCAACGACTTTATATGATCCAATACGATTCCCTTCTTTCGCAGACCGTTCAGGAAATCGCTCCCTCGGGAATCCGAAAATTCTTTGATCTTCTGGACGATCTGAAGGGCGTTACTGCCCTGACTGTCGGTCAGCCCGACTTCGTGACCCCTTGGCACATCCGTGAAAAAGCCATCGAGTCGCTGGAGCAGGGTCGTACCTACTATACCTCCAACGCCGGTCTCCTTCCTCTGAGACAGGAGATCGCCGCCTATATGCAGAGACGGTTTCATCTGACCTACAACCCCAAGGACGAGATCATCGTCACCGTGGGCGGATCCGAGGCCATCGACCTTGCGGTGCGCGCTTGTGTAAATCCCGGGGATGAGGTCATCATTCCCCTGCCCTCCTTCGTTTGCTACGGACCGATCGTGTCTATGGCAGGCGGTGTGCCGATTTATCTGCCCCTGAAGGCGGAGAACGATTTCAAGCTCACCGCCAAGGAGCTGGCGGCGGTGATCACTCCCAAGACCAAGATGGTGGTACTCCCCTTCCCCAACAATCCCACCGGCTCCATCCTCACCGAAGAGGAGCTCGTACCCATCGCCGATCTGCTTCGTGACACCAACATCTTCGTTCTCTCCGACGAGATCTACGCCGAGCTGACCTACGGCAGACAGCACGCATCTATTGCAAGCCTGCCCGGTATGCAGGAGCGCACCATCATTGCCAGCGGTTTTTCCAAAGCCTACGCTATGACCGGCTGGCGAATGGGCTACACCCTTGCCCCCCGTGAGATCACCACGCAGATGTATAAAGTCCATCAGTACGCCATTATGTGCGCTCCCACCGCTTCTCAGTATGCGGCCATCGAGGCGATGCAGAACGGCGACGAGGACGTTGCTTATATGCGGGAGGAATACGACCGCCGCCGCAAGCTCAT
>JAFTKV010000284.1 GCA_017453085.1 Clostridia bacterium | reverse complement strand
CAACCTTGAACTGGTTAGCCAGGGTCTTCAGGTCGTCAGCGGTCAGGTCAACGTCCTGGGTCACACCCTTTTCTTCCTTCATCTTATCGATGAGCTCCTCGAAGTACTTCTTACCGACTTCCATAACAACGTCGGAGTACATCTGGATAAATCTTCTGTAGCAGTCCCAAGCCCATCTGGGGTTGCCGGACTTAGCAGCGATAACCTCAACAACTTCCTCGTTCAGACCCAGGTTCAGGATGGTGTCCATCATGCCGGGCATGGAAGCGCGAGCGCCGGAACGAACGGATACGAGCAGAGGATTGACCTTGTCACCGAACTTCTTGCCGGTGATGCCTTCCATCTTTTCGATGTATTCCATGATCTCAGCCATGATTCCGTCGTTGATCTGTCTGCCGTCCTCATAGTACTGGGTGCAGGCTTCGGTAGTGATGGTGAAGCCCTGGGGAACAGGAAGACCGATGTGGGTCATTTCAGCAAGGTTTGCGCCCTTGCCGCCCAGAAGCTCACGCATCTTTGCGTTGCCTTCTGTAAACAGGTAGCAATATTTCTTTGCCATGCTTTTTTTACCTCCATTGGATAAAAATATATAGAATTGCGCATTTGCTTTTCTATTATAGCACAAAAAATCAAAAAATGTAGGATGTCTGTCAATATTTACAAATTATTAACTTTTAGTCCGCAAAAAAGTTAAAAAGAAATCTTTCAAATCGACTTGCAAAACACCATCGGATGCGGTACAATAATGCTGTATATGTTTCTGTATATATTTTAGGAGGTACACAAGCTATGACAACTGAATCTATCGTACAAAAACTGATCGACCTGGGCTTGCCCGCAGATTTCAAGATCTGCTTCGAATCGGTGGTAGATCTATATAATGAAGGAATGATCGCCGACAGCGAGCTTTCTGCCGTTAAAAACCTGCTGGATTTCTTCGATCTGGTGAATACCGTCAACGTCCGCTCTGTAATGGGCTTTATTGAATCGGGCGTACTCTTCACCTCCCTGGATGGTATTCTTATCTCTCCCTTTGCAAAAATCGGCAAGGGAACTACCATTTATCCCAACACGCAGATCCGTCAAAACGTTACCATCGGCAGCGGTTGCGTGATCGGTCCTTCCTCGGTAGTAGAAAACAGTACTATCGGCAACGATTGCACCGTCAATGCCACCCAGATGTACCAATCCGTAATGGACGACAACGTAAAGATCGGTCCCTTCTGCCATATCCGTCCTAACTCGCATCTTTGCAGCGGTGTTAAGATCGGTGATTTTGTGGAGATCAAGAATTCCACGATTGGGGTTGACTCTCACGCTTCTCACCTGACCTACATCGGCGACTCCGATGTTGGCGAGCGCGTCAATTTCGGCTGCGGAACTGTCACCTCCAATTACAACGGCTATACCAAGGCACGTTGCGTAATCGGCGACGACTGCTTCATTGGCTGTAACACCAACCTTATTGCTCCCGTTACCATAGGCAACGGCGGATATACCGCTGCTGGCTCTACCATTACCGAGAGCGTTCCCGAAGGTGCACTGGGCATTGCCCGTCAGCGCCAGGTAAACAAAGAGGGATGGGTTGAGTCATTTAAGGAAAAGAACAAGAAGTAATGAGCAATATTTTCGATATTTTCAAGCAGCTGGAATCGCAGAAGCCGGCTGCCTCCGGTCCCATCGAGTGGTTGATCGTTGGACTTGGCAATCCCGGCAAAGAATATGAGAATACCCGTCATAACGCAGGCTTTATCGCTATCTCACTGCTGGCCGACAAATGCGGCGTCAAGATCAACAAAAGCAAGTTCAAGGCGTTGATTGCTGAAACCACAGTATCTGACAAGCGCGCACTCCTGATGATGCCGCAGACTTATATGAACAATTCCGGCGAAGCCGTTGTTGAAGCTGCGAATTTCTATAAGATTCCGCCCGAGCGTATCCTGGTCTTCTCCGACGACATTTCGCTGGACGTTGCCAAGACCCGCGTGAGACGAAAGGGAAGTCACGGTGGACAGAAGGGGCTGAAAAGCATCACCGAGCATCTGGGCTCCTCTGATTTTCCCCGCGTGAAGCTGGGCGTAGGACAGAAGCCCAATCCCGAATTCGATCTTGCCGATTGGGTACTGAGTAGCTTCACCGCCGACGAGCGTAAGCGCATGAACGAAGCAGCTGAGCACGCGGTGGATGCTTGCCGTCTCATTATTGCCGGTAAGACCGACGAAGCAATGAACCGATTCAATTAATCACATGATCCGACATTTAGAACGATATATGACCGAGCGGCGGGAGTACAAGGAACTGTCCGCCGCACTCCGGGAAAAGCGGCACAGACCGCTCCCTTTGCTGGTCACAGGATTGTCAGAGGGCGCACGCTCTATGCTTATCGCATCACTATGTGAGGAGCGAGCGCAGCAAACCTCCCCTCTGCTCCTTATCCTGCCAAGCGAAAAGGAGATCGCCCGCCAGATCAGCGCCCTTTCCGATTTCGGACTTCGCTGTAAGGGCTACACGCTCCGCGATTTTATGCTACGAAACATCACCGCCTCTCATGAGTACGAGCATGAGAGGCTTTCGGTGTTGTATTCCATCCTGAACAATACCTGCGACGTAGTGCTGACCACGCCCGATGCGGCGATCCAGTACACCATGCCGCAGGATATTCTGGCTTCCCGCATCCGCCGCGTTCGTCTTTGCGATCCTTGCGACCCCATGGAGCTGCGCCGTTTTCTCACCGAATGCGGCTATACTGCTGTGGAGATGGTGGAATCTCACGGCCAGTTCTCCCATCGAGGCGATATCCTCGACATCTTTCCGCCCCAATCAGAGGCTCCCGTCAGAATGGAGTTTTTCGGCGATGAGATTGATCGGATGTCCTTCTTCGACGTAATGAACCAACGTCGCACCGACGATCTGGAGGAGCTGACCATTGCACCCGTGTGGGAGGTTATTCCCACTGCGTCGCAGAAGGAGGCACTGCGTGAGCTGATTTTGAAGGAAGCAAAAAAGAAAGGGAAGTCCGACAACTCCCGTAAGGCGCTGCTGGAGGAAGCGGAAACCCTGATCGGCGACCGCGAGCTTTCCTGTATCGATAAATACATTGCCTGGATTTACCCGCAAAAGGAATGCCTGATTGATTATTTCGCTGAGGACGCATTGGTGATCGCCGAAGACTATTCCGCCCTCTCCGACCGTCTGCGCTCCTGGGATCTGACCGACAAAGACACCACTGTTTCCATGCTGGAGGCAGGCCTTCTGAACGCCGAGCTTGCCGAGCACGCCCGCTCCTCTGTATGGTTTGACGAGTGGCTGAGAAGTCGAAGCACCGTAATCATCAACAGCTTTGCCATCTCTATGTCGGGGATGGAGCTGACCGGCATCTATACCTTCCAAAGCAATCAGACCTCCGGCTTTGCAGACAATCTGCCGCTCCTTTTGGAGGAGATTACAAGCTACCGTGCCAAGGACTATCGTGTTGCCATCCTCTGCGAAGGCAATCAATCTGCTAAAAACCTGCTATCCACTCTGATAGAGAATAATATTTCTGCGTCAATTTCCGATGCAAACGCAGAAATCCAGATCGTGGTCGCTCCCTCGGTTCCCGGATTTGAGTTGCGGCTCGCCAAATTTGCAGCACTGTCGGTCTGCAAAGGCGGTATTGGTATCACAGGCAAACGGAAAACTGGTCAAAAGACCGCATCCAAGAAAAACTCCGCTGAAAAGATCATGGCGTACACCGATCTTACCGAGGGCGACCTTGTTGTACACTCGGGTCACGGCATCGGTCAGTATCTTGGTCTGGAAAGCCTTACCGTAGCAGGCATCCGTCGTGATTTCGTCAAGATTCGCTATGCGGGCGACGATATGCTCTACCTCCCCTGCAACCAGCTGGATATGCTCTCCAAATACATCGGCAACGGCGGCGAAAATTCAGCAGTTCATCTTTCCCGCATGGGTGGTGCCGAGTGGGGCAGAGCGAAAGCCAAAGCAAAGGCTGCCACCAAAGAAATGGCCAAAGAGCTGATCCAGCTCTACGCCGCCCGCCTGCGCAAAAAGGGCTTTGCATTCTCCCCCGATGATGCTATGACCCGTGAATTTGCCGATACCTTCGAATACGACGAGACTGAGGGACAGCTGGCCGCCATCGACGATATCCGCCGTGATATGGAGGCAGACTGTCCTATGGATCGCCTCCTTTGCGGAGACGTTGGCTATGGCAAGACGGAGGTTGCACTCCGTGCCGCCTTCAAGGCTGTTATGAGCGGCAAGCAGGTGGCGATCCTGGTTCCGACCACGATTCTCGCACTCCAGCACTATCAAACGCTCCTGTCCCGCATGCGCGGCTTTGCCGTCAACGTGGATATGCTATCCCGATTCAGAAACAGCAAACAGCAGGCTCTCTCCCTCCGTAAGCTGGAGCGGGGCGAGACCGATATCATCGTCGGCACCCACCGTCTGCTGTCCAAGGACATCAAGTTCCACGATCTGGGACTGGTGATCGTGGACGAAGAGCAACGCTTTGGCGTAGGGCAGAAGGAAAAGCTTAAGCAAATGACCGAAAACGTGGACGTGCTCACCCTTACCGCAACGCCGATCCCCCGCACGCTGAATATGGCGATGAGCGGTATCCGGGATATGTCTGTGCTGGAGGAAGCCCCCGGCGAGCGTCAGCCCGTCCAGACCTACGTTACCGAATACGATCGGGGCGTAATCACCGAAGCTATCCGCAAAGAGCTTCGCCGCGGCGGTCAGGTCTTCTACCTTTGCAATAATATTGAACGACTCCCTTATATCGCTCAGCGGCTGCAAGCCGATCTGCCAGACGCGCGCATATCGGTTGCAAACGGCCAGATGGATAAGGAAGAGCTTTCGGACATCTGGCACTCCATGATCGTGGGTGAGACCGATATCCTCATTTGTACCACCATCATCGAAACCGGCGTGGACGTGCCCAACGCCAACACGCTGATCATCGAAAATGCGGATGCGATGGGACTTTCCCAGCTGCATCAGATCAGAGGCCGCGTGGGACGCTCCTCACGCCGTGCATACGCTTACTTTACCTTCCCGCAAAACAAGGTGCTGACCGAGGTCTCCTCCAAGCGTCTGGATGCGATTCGCGACTTTACCGAGTTCGGTGCAGGCTTCAAGATCGCCATGCGCGACCTGGAGATCCGCGGCGCAGGCAACATCCTGGGCGCAGAGCAGCACGGACATATGTCGGGGGTCGGCTACGACCTGTATATGAAGCTGCTCAACGAAGCGATTTTGGAAGAGAAGGGACATACGACGGTCAAGACCGTGGAATGCACCATCAATGCAGGCATCGACGCCTATATTCCCGAAAAGTACGTGCGCAGCTCCAATCATCGGATGGAAGCCTACAAGAAGATCTCGCTGATCCGATCCCAGGCGGACCTGTACGACATCACCGACGAGCTTCTGGACCGTTACGGCGATCCGCCCAAGCCCGTATCCAATCTGCTGAAGATCTCGCTGCTGCGTGCCCTCGGCTCGCAGGCGGGGATCACCAAGATCGAACTGAAGGGAAATACTGCACTGTTCTATCCCGAACAGTTTGATCTGAAGCTTTGGATCGCCCTCGGCAAAAAGAATTATTCGGTTCAGATGATCCCCGGGAAAACGCCCTGCGTTTCTCTAAAGGTAGAAAAAGCAGCGGCACTGGATACGACCACCGAAGCGTTGAAGCTTTATCTGCAACTGCGGGATAATCCCACTTGACTTTGTTATCAACGGAGGAATTTATGAAATCAAAGATGATCAAAACGATCTCGCTCCTGCTCGCCTTGCTCTGTCTGATTCCTATGACCACCGCCTGCTCCTCAGACGGCGGCGAGGTCGTTATGGAATACGAAGGCTACACCGTTACCGAAGGAATGTATCTCTATTGGATGAAGGAGTGGAAGGATCATTACGTCT
>JAFTKV010000283.1 GCA_017453085.1 Clostridia bacterium | reverse complement strand
GTTCGGCGGCGTTGTGCCTGCAGGCAAGGTTGATCCCGCTGTTGCCGCTCACGTAGAGGGTCTCTACGCATCTATGGGCGAGAAGATGGAGAACGGCGATCTCCGCTCCGCTACCGAGGATATGGTAACGCTGATTCAGTACGCCAACAAGTATTACGACGATCAGAAGCCTTGGGTACAGGCAAAGGCAGAGGATCTTACCGATTTCGGCAACACCACCGCTACCTGCATCTATCTGATGGCGAATATGGCCAACCTCTTCGCTCCCGTGATCCCCGAGGGCTGTGAGAAGCTGGCGAAGGTGCTGAACATCGAAAAGCTCAGCTGGACTCCCGTCACCCTGCCCGAGACCTTCACGCTGGGTGAGGTTCCGATCCTCTACACCCGTATCGACGAGCCCAAGAACTAAGGCTTCGGTGTCGGTATGAAATATTTGCTGTTATTTGCCGGTCTGGCACTGGCATTCTTTGGCTTCAACTTTTGGATGAAGTATCTGAAGATCCGTCGCACCAGCGTCAAGGCGATGGGACGGGTTATTGACAGCCGCAAGGTGGAGGCATCTGCCAAGATGCCCTCCGGCTGGGCGGCGGTTGCCGAGTACGAGGTAGGCGGCAAAAAGGTCCGCGGCGTATCGGTGATCCCCATGGCGCAGAAGTATGCCAACGGATATATGATCGAGCTGTTGTGGGATAAGAAAAAGCCCCTCACCTTCATCCCCACCGCCTTCACCCGTGCGATGCAGATCTACGGCCTGCTCCTGCCCGTGGGTTTGGCGCTGGCAGTATGGGGAATCACGATGTTTTTCTAAATGGATTTAGCGAACCGGGGGATTTACGATGAAACAATTCTTTCGAAGAATACGCAATTATATGATCCTGAATCCGCTGAGATTTGGTGTGCTTTGCGCAGGAATACTGTTGGCATTGGCATTCGTAGTTGGACTTGTAATGATAGCCATCGGTGTTGTCAGCGATCTCGGTGATTTCTATTACGATTATACCGAAATGACCGATCAGATTGCCCGGGTGGAGATTGTGGAAGTCTCCTACAACGATCAAGACGAGCTGAATATCGAAGTCCTGCAGACCTTCGATGAGGAGACAATGCTCCCACTGTTGCAGGATTTGAGCCAATTGCGGTATCGTCATGTGATCTATCCGACGGGAGATCCGCAAATGTCTTTGGCGAGCGGTAATGGATTACGCATCGTGTTCAAGGACGGTAGCACCGATATCCTTACCAATTTCTGTACCCAGTCGGAAGGCGCCTCCAATCATCCCCATTTCCATAAACGCACAGAGTATCTATTTGACAATCAATGCCGTTGCGATCAAGAAGAACTCCAACAGCTTGTTGACAAATACTTGGACTAAACGAAAACCTGCTGAACGAATGCGTTCAGCAGGTTTTTTTCATACAAAAAATCCGCAAGGAGATGATCTCCCTGCGGATTTTTGCTTATTTCAAATAGCCATCGTAGCTCTCTGTATGGAGCAGCTCGTTGGCACGGGCAATGCTCTCGGCATCGGGGGGCTTGACGCCCTCCAGCGTGTAGGGGATGCCCAGCTTTTCCCACTTGGCAATGCCCAGCGTGTGGTAGGGGAGCACCTCTACCCGCTGTACGTTGGAAAGGGAAGCGATGAACTCGTCCAGCTTGGTCAGCGACTCGTCGTCATCGTTGACGCCGGGAACCAGCACGTGGCGGATCCAAACCGGCTTGCCGATCTCGCTAAGATAGCGGGCAAAGTCCAGCACGGCGGCGTTGGAGTGACCGGTCAGCTCGCGGTGCGCCTCGTCGTCAATGTGCTTGAGATCCAGCAGCACCAGATCCACAAAGGACAGCATCTCACGGATCTTGGAGAAGGCAGGCTCGGCTTTGGTGAATACGATGCCCGAGGTGTCCATAGCGGTGTTCACGCCCTCGGCCTTGGCAGCTTTCAGCAGGGTAGCGACGAAATCCACCTGCATCATTGGCTCGCCGCCCGATACGGTGATGCCGCCGTCTTCCTTCCAATAGGTGCGGTAGCGGAGCGCACGGGTCAGCAGCTCCTCTGCCTCATAGGTCTTGCCCGTATGTACTGCCCAGGTGTCGGGATTGTGACAGTAGCGGCAGCGCATGGGGCAGCCCTGCAAAAAGACGATAAAACGGACACCCGGTCCGTCCACAAGACCGAAAGTTTCGGTCGAGTGGACGAAGCCGGGAGTGGAGTTACAGGAACTCATGGCAGGTTCTGGCGATAACGTCCAGCTGCTGCTCACGGGTCAGGTCGATGAACTTAACTGCATATCCGGATACACGGATGGTGAAGTTAGCGTACTCTTCCTTCTCGGGATGCTCCATAGCATCGATCAGCTTGTCGGTACCGAAGACGTTTACGTTCAGGTGATGAGAGCCCTGAGAGAAGTAACCGTCCAGAACGTTTACCAGGTTAGCGATGCGCTCTTCCAGGTTGTGGCCGAGAGCATCGGGGTTCATCGTCTGGGTGTTGGAGATGCCGTCCAGTGCGTGGTGGTAGGGCAGCTTCGCAACAGAGTTCAGAGATGCCAGCAGACCGCTGGTTTCAGCGCCGTAGCTGGGGTTCGCACCGGGAGACAGGGGCTCGCCTGCCTTTCTGCCGTCGGGCAGAGAACCGGTAGCCTTACCGTATACTACGTTAGAGGTAATGGTCAGGATAGAGGTGGTAGGCTCGGAGTCGCGGTAGGTGTGATGCTTCTTGATCTTAGTGATGAAGGTCTTCAGCAGCCATACTGCGATATCGTCTGCGCGGTCGTCATCATTACCGTACTTGGGGAAATCGCCTTCAACGATGTAGTCTACTACCAGACCGGTCTCGTCGCGTACGCACTTGACCTTGGCGTACTTGATAGCGGACAGGGAGTCAACTACATGAGAGAAGCCTGCGATACCGGTTGCGAAGGTGCGGCGAACGTCGGTGTCGATGAGTGCCATCTCGGCTGCCTCATAGTAGTACTTGTCGTGCATATAGTGGATCAGGTTCAGGGTGTTAACGTACAGACCTGCCAGCCATTCCATCATCACGTCGTACTTCTTCATTACTTCGTCGTAATCCAGATACTCGGAGGTGATAGGAGCGTAAGCGGGTCCTACCTGAACGCGAGCCTTTTCGTCTACGCCGCCGTTGATCGCGTAGAGCAGACACTTAGCCAGGTTAGCGCGTGCGCCGAAGAACTGGATCTCCTTGCCGGTCTGCGTAGCGGATACGCAGCAGCAGATGGAGTAGTCATCGCCCCAGATAGGACGCATAACGTCGTCGTTTTCGTACTGGACGGAGCTGGTCTCGATGGAGATGTAAGCAGCGTACTTTCTGAAGTTCTCAGGCAGACGAGCGGAGTAGAGAACGGTCATGTTAGGCTCGGGGGAGGGGCCCATGTTCTCCAGAGTGTGGAGGAAACGGTAGTCGGTCTTGGTAACCATGGAACGGCCGTTTACGTCCATACCGCCAACCTCCAGGGTAGCCCATACGGGGTCGCCGGAGAAGAGCTGGTTGTAGGAGGGGATACGAGCGAACTTAACCATACGGCACTTCATGGTGAAGTGGTCGATGATCTCCTGTGCCTCGGACTCGGTCAGGATGCCTGCGTCCATATCTCTCTTAATGTAGATATCCAGGAAGGTGGAAACACGGCCTACGGACATTGCAGCGCCGTTCTGAGTCTTGATTGCAGCCAGGTAGCCGAAGTACAGCCACTGAGCAGCTTCTCTTGCGTTTGCAGCAGGCTTGGAGATATCGAAGCCGTAGGATGCAGCCATCACCTTCATCTGCTTGAGGGCGTTGTACTGCATGGTGATCTCTTCGCGCTGACGGATGATGTCATCGGTCATGGTGCCGTTACCGCAGTTGTTGTAGTCCTCGAACTTCTTCTGCATCAGGAAGTCGATACCGTACAGAGCAACACGGCGGTAGTCGCCAACGATACGGCCGCGGCCGTAGGTGTCGGGCAGACCGGTGATGATCTTGTGCTTACGGGCAGCACGGATCTCGGGGGTGTAAGCATCAAATACGCCCTGGTTGTGGGTCTTGTGATACTCGGTAAAGATCTTGTGGAGCTCGGGGGAGGGAGTATAGCCGTTGGTGGTGCAGGACTCCTCAGCCATCTTGATGCCGCCGAAGGGCATGAACGCACGCTTCAGGGGCTTGTCGGTCTGCAGACCAACAACCTTTTCCAGGTCCTTCAGCTCTTCGCTGATGTAGCCGGGAGCATGGGAGGTGATGGTGGATACGATATCGGTATCCATGTCGAGAACGCCGCCTTTAGCGCGTTCTTCCTTCTGCAGTGCCTGGAGGGCACCCCAGAGTTTATTGGTTGCTTCGGTAGGGCCAACCAGGAAGGAATGGTCGCCGTCGTAGGGGGTGTAGTTCTTCTGGATAAAGTCGCGGGTATCTACTTCATCTTTCCAGATGATACCCTTAAAACCTTTCCACTGTTCGAATGCTGCCATAATTTCATTCTCCTTTTTTTCCGGGGGCTGTCTTCATACAGTCCTTCGGTAATATTAGATTCGGCAGACCCGCCGTGTTCTTTATAACCGCGGTGAGCCCATTTTGCCTCTTCTTTTGCAGGTACAGTATAACACGAATCATATGATTTGTCAAGCAAATTGACGCATTTTTTTTATTTGTTACAAATTATTCATATTTAGGAATAATTATCATTCTCAAATATTGAAAAAGCATATCCAAAATCAAAAACAGAGACTATCTGTTGGATAGTCTCTGCAGTAATCGAAGGGGTGAGCCGGCTTATTCAGCCATGAAATCGCGCAGCTCGAAGTAGCAATCGTTGTCGCTTTCGACGAAGATTTCGTCCCAAGCCATTCTTGCCAGATGCACGCCCAGAAAGCTCTTGGCGTTGAGGCGTTTGTCACCGCTGACCAGCATGACCTTGCCTTCCATATGAGAGCAGATGCGGTTGAAGCGGGCTACGTCTGCACCGGTTTCCAGATTGATTTTGTACAGATATTTGTGATTGCAGATCATCATTGATTCCTCCATTCAAGGATAGCATTGCACGACGGTATAGTATAGTTTGAAAATTCCGTCGCACGCTCAGAAAATTGTAATTTTCCTTTGCACCCATATTATAGCCATCTTTTTTGATTTGTCAATGGGTTTTGGAAAAGTTTTTTACAATCTCCAATTTGGCGTTATTGTACAAAAATAGACGATAAAATTTGTGCAATACCAACAAAGAAAACCGACTATGCGGGAAGGCATAGTCGGTTGAGATTCAAAAGCTGTATTTCTTGGTGTACGCCATCAGCTCGTCCACGGTGGTGAATGCCAGACCGGTAACCGTGTCGGCACAGCCGTAGTAGATGGCGATCCTGCCGGTGTCGGCATCGGTGAGCGCCGCGCAGGGGAAGGTGACGTTGGGCACGTCGCCATTCTGCTCGTAGGGCATCTCGGGACCCAGAATGTAGAACCGGGTGCGATACTTCACCTTCCAAGGCTCGTCGATGTCCAGGATGGCCGCACCCATACGGTAGACGTAGCCGTTGCAGGTGGTGATCACGCCGTGATAGATCAGCAGCCAGCCCTCGTCGGTCTCGATGGGGCAGGGGCCTGCGCCGGTCTTGGTGCACTGCCAGGCAGACTGATCGAAGGGAGCGGGACCGAACACGTGTCTATGGCGACCCCAGTAGGTCAGATCGGGAGACTCAGAGAGGAAGATGTCGCCGAATGGGGTGTGACCGGTGTCGCTGGGACGGGAGAGCATCATATACTTGCCGCCGATCTTGCGGGGGAAGAGGACGCCGTTGCGGTTGTAGGGCAGGAAAGCGTTCTCCAGCTGATAGAACTTCTCAAAGTCGAAGGTGTAGGCAATGCCGATGGTGGGGCCGTGATAGCCGTTGCACCAGGTGATGTAGTAGCGATCCTCAATGAAGATCACACGGGGATCATAGCGGTATTCGAAGCGGGTCACGTCTGCCTCGCCCTCCATCCGGATGGGGGTGTCGGAGATGTCCCAGTGGATGCCGTCCTTGGAGAAGCCTACGAAGAGGTTCATCCGCACTGCCTTGTCGTCGCAGCGGAAGACGCCTGCAAAGCCGTCCTTGAAGGGAACGACCGCGCTGTTGAAGATGCTGTTTGCCTTGAAGAAATGATGCCGCCCGATGATGGGGTTTTCCGAGTAGCGCCAAACCGGCTCCTCGCAGCCCTTGGGCTTGTTCTGCCAGGGAATGTTCGGCAGAGAATTTCCGATAATCTTGCTCATTTATAAAAATCCTTTCGTGTTTTACAGCGGAGACGTATCCAGCACCGACTCGGTGAGGAGCTCGCCGTTGTATTGGAGTTTTAAGGTAAAGAAGGGAGCATCGTCCAGCAGCTCCTGCAGGAAGATGCGGTCGCCCGCCCACAGGGGCAGGGTGAGG
>JAFTKV010000282.1 GCA_017453085.1 Clostridia bacterium | reverse complement strand
ATCTTTGAGGAACGCCCGTGCGATCGAAATGCGCTGCCGTTCACCGCCGGAGAGCTCGCTTCCGTTCTCGCCGATCACGGTATCGTAGCCGTCGGGCAGTCTGCGGATGAAGCTGTGGGCGTGGGCGGCCTTGGCGGCGGCGATCACTTCCTCGTCGGTAGCGTCGGGGCGACCCATGGTGATGTTCTCCCGAATCGTACCCGCCTTCAGCCAGGTCTCCTGCAGCACCATGCCGTAATTTTTGCGCATGGAGTGGCGGGTCACGCCGCGGACGTCCTGACCGTCCAGCGAAATTGAGCCCTCCTTCACGTCGTAGAAGCGCATCAGCAGATTGATCATGGTAGTCTTGCCGCAGCCGGTGGGCCCTACGATCGCCACCCGCTGACCGGGAGAAACGGTGAGGTTCAGCCCCTCGATCAGCGGCTTTTCGGGCACGTAGGAGAAGGAAACGTCGGCAAGCTCGTACGCGCCCTCTGCGTTTCCCATCTCGGGAAGGGCGGAGTCGTCGCTCTCGGCGGGGGTCTCCATCAGCTCAAACAGACGGGAGGCGCAGGCAAGGGAGTTTTGCAGCTCGGTGACCACGCCCGAGATCTCGTTGAAGGGCTTTGTATACTGGTTCGCATAAGCCAACAGGCTGGAGAGGATGCCCACTGTCAGCAGACTGCCGTGAGCAGCATCGATGCCCTGTGCAACGCCCGCGGCGGAGTAGAGCTCGCTATGAGAGATCACAAGTAGCGCGCCCACCAGTGCCACGGCGGCGTAGACTACGCTGTTGACGAATCGGGTGCAGGGATTCGTCAGGGAGGAGAAGAAGATCGCCCGCAGGGAGCAGGCATTCAACCGATCGTTGATCTCGTCGAACTTTTTCATCGCCTCATCCTCGTGACCGAAGGCACGGACTACCTTTTGCCCCGTCAGCATCTCCTCCACGAAGGCGGTCTGCTCGCCGCGGGTCTTCGATTGGAGCTGGAACATGGAGTGAGTTCGGGAGGCAATGAATGCCGCCACGATCAGCGACAGAGGCGTGACCAGCACCACCACCAGCGCGATCTCCCAGGACAGACGGAGCATGAAGAAGAGGGTTCCCAGAATGGTCAACACGCCGGTGAACAGCTGGGTAAAGCCCATCAGCAGACCGTCGGAGAACTGCTCCGCATCGGCGGTCACACGGGAGAGAAGGTCACCGGTGGAATGGGTGTCCAGATAGGACAGAGGAAGCTTCTGGATCTTGCGGAAGGCATCCGCACGGATATCCCGCACCACGTGATAGGTGATGCGGTTGTTGCAAACGTTCATCAGCCAGCCGGCAACGGCGATCACAGCGATCACGGCGGCAGCCTGCAGGAGCAGATTGCCGATCATGGGAAAGTCCACCTGTCCCGGGGCAACGATGCAGTCGATGGCGTTGCCGAAAAGGATGGGCAGATACAAGGTCAGCAGAGCAGTAACGGTGGCCAGAAGGATGGAGGCGGAAAGCAGAGGGATTCTGCGGCGGATATAGCGCAGGACTTTTCCCAGTGTGGCTTTGTCAAATTTTTTCTTCTGTTTTGCCATCTCAGCCTACCTCCTTCGCATTGCGATTTGGGTCGCGGGGGTATTGAGCATAGTGGATCTCGCCGTAAACGGGACAGGTCTCCAGCAGCTCTTCGTGTCTGCCGATGGCAACCGCCTCGCCGTCTTCCAGAACGAGGATCTGATCGGCGTGGCGCAGGGAAGCGGTACGCTGAGAAACGATGAACACGGTAGGCGCATCGGGCAGCTCCCGAATGGCAGAGCGGAGCGCCGCATCGGTGGCGTAGTCCAGCGCAGAGGCGGAGTCGTCCAGGATCAGGATTTCGGGCTTTGTCGCCAGCGCACGGGCGATGGTCAGCCTCTGTCGCTGACCGCCCGAGAGATTGCGGCCGTTTTGCTCCACGATGGCGTCGAGCCCGCCCTTTTTCTCAATAATATCCAGGGCTTGTGCGGCACGGAGCGCATCTCGCAGGGTCTCGTCGTCCGCATCGGGCGCACCGAAGCGGAGGTTCTCCCGAATGGTGCCTGCAAACAGCTGTGCCTTTTGGGGAACGACGGCGATCTTTTTCCGCAGTGCGGCAGTATCCCACGCCTTCACGTCCAGACCGTCCACCAAAACGGTGCCGCCGGTGCAATCGTAGAAACGGGGGAGCAGATTCACCAGCGAGCTCTTGCCCGAGCCGGTGCCGCCGATGATGCCCACCGTCTCGCCCTTTTGGACGGCGAGACTGATGTGGGTGAGGGCTTCGTCACCTCCGCCGGGATAGGCCAGCGAGACCTCCCGCAGTTCTACGGCGTAGTCGGTGTCCTCCCGCTCGCCGTGGATGGGAGCGGGCGCAGAGTCGGCCTCCAGCACCTTGCCGATGCGGGAGAGCCCTGCAAAGCCGCGGGTCATGGTGATGATCAGATTGGCCAGCTTCACCAACTCAATGAGGATCTGAGACATATAGTTGTAGAGTGCCACTACCTCACCCTGGGTGAGGGTGTTGTTGTTCACCAGATCGGCACCCGTGTGGATCAGCGCAATGATGGCCAGGTTCACGATGACCAGCGTCAGCGGGTTCATGAGCGCGGAGATCATGCCCACCCGCCGTTGCATCTTGTTCAGATCGGCGTTGCGGCGGTCGAATTCCTCCACCTCGTCCTCTTCCTTGCAGAAGGCACGGATGACCCGCACGCCGGTGAGGTTTTCCCGGGTGATGCCCAGCACGCGATCCAGCTTCTCCTGCACCTTGCGGTAGAGAGGGATGAAAATGAGCATAATGCCGAAGACCACCACCGACAAAAGGGGAATGGTGACCACGAAGATCAGTGCCGCCGACAGATCGATGGTGAAGGCCATGATCATTGCGCCAAATACCACCACGGGGGAGCGCAGGAAGAGACGGAGGGTGAGATTCAGAGCAGATTGCACCTGATTTACGTCGCCGGTCATGCGGTTGATGAGAGTGTTCACGCCGATCTTGTCCAGCTGGGCGTAGGAGAAGGTCTGGATCTTCCCGAACAGCGAGCGACGCAGTCCGCCCGCAAAGCCCACCGATGCCTTGGCGGCGAAATATTGGGCGGTGACGGCGCAAGCGAGGCCGACAAGACCCAGTGCCACCAGCACCAGCGTCATGTTCACCACGTAGCCCCGATCGCCCTCGCCGATGCCGCGGTCGATGATGGATGCCACCACCAGCGGCACGAAGAGCTCGAAGGATGCCTCCAGCAGCTTGAACAGCGGTGCCAGGATCGCCTCTTTTTTATATGCTTTGAGATTGGTCAGTAATTTTTTCATTCCGGTTACCCGATTTCCATAGATTCCCCGAAACGGGGCGTTTGGCTTATTATACTCCATCTCTTTGGAAAAGTCAAGAGAAGCATTCCAAAAGAGACCGACCCAATCGGTCGGTCTCAGAAGTTATGCGGCTTCGGTGTTGGGGGGATCACCGATAGCTCGTTTTGCAGATGCTGCAGTGCCGTATCCTCGGTTTGACCGCGCACCAGATAATACTGATCCCCTACTCGGCAGAGCACCGTGCCGTCGCCGATGTCCATGGCAAAATCGCCGATATATCCCATCTGTTCGATTTTAGCGAGGATTTCGGGAGAGAGGGCGAAGGGGAGGACGGGAACCTGGGTCGATGTTGCTCCGCATTCGCTGCAGCGATATTTAGCGCCTACAGTTATCCAAGTATGGAATTCGGAGAATGAATATCCACAACCAATGCAAGTAGCAGTGTGGCCTACGGTTAAACCTGCATTGAAATAATGAAGTGTGTGTGATTCTGTAAGAGTATAGGTACAATCCTCACACGAATGTGTATGGGAGGTGCTTCCTGAACTACTGCAGGCGAGCGAATGAGACAGCGCAGTGGATGCTTGGCAATCTCCGCAGATTGCTAAATGCCCCGAACTGCCATTGTTATAGAATTCGGTATATTGATGTGCCAATAATTTGCTATAACCGCAATCCGTGCAGGTGCCCATGTGAAATCCGATTTTGGCAGATACAAAGTTTGAGAACGAATGAGGAACGGTTGTTGACAATTGATGCTCGATGCAAGTACGAGTGTGTTCGTCCGCTCCTGCGCCGGAATAAGTGGAGGGATGTTCTTGGATGTGCGTCAATGCTTTGTACGCATTCAGGCGACCGCAGGTAACACATTTGCCTGAAAATGCACTGACATCGTCGTCGTTGTTGATAATGATAGTTTTGATTTCGCATGGGAGAAGGTAGGGGTTTTTGGAGAGTAGCAACGCCGCTACGCCAGTAACATACGGAGCGGCGAGTGAAGTGCCTGAAGATGCACCGTACGTGCCGCCTGCGAAAGTGGTATAGATACTACTGCCCGGAGCAAAGAGATCTACTTTTTCTGCGCCGTAATTTGAGCCTTTCAAATTTCCCTCTTCGTCCGTATAAGTCCATTGACGGTCATGCTGATTGCTTGCACCAACGGAGATTATATTGATAACAATAATACTGTTGCGGTTATTTTATACGACTTTTTCATAAAATTACCTCCTACTGAAATTAGCATTTGGTTCTGTTTCTTCAATCAATTACATGCTCAATAAAATTCGGCTCTGCAGAATAAATATCCGTTCTCTGCTGTAAAATTTGGATGCAATCCAGTACGTTTTGCTTGGAATCTTTGTCGAGCGTCAGCAAAATGATTCTATTTATAATATCCGGTTTCACATTTCGTGTCAACTCTTTGATTTCCACACAACCGATTTCTGCAAAATCCTCTGCAGTATAGGATTCAAAATTGTATTCCGGAAAAACCATAATGATTATGTTGTTTTCGGTAAATTCGTTCTCCAAAGTCGCTCCGGTATAAAACTTCTCCGGATTGCGCACGCTGAGATACCCCATCTGATCCGCGTAGATTAAATAGAGATCCAGCACCTGATTCGCATCGATCACGCCTTGCTCGTAGGCTTTGGACAGATCGTATATCGCACCGTCCTTGTAAATGTCCATCGTGCGACCGCTGCCGTACCAAAACAGATACCCGTGAATAATATGTTCTTCCTCCATACACGGATATTCCCACGGACCGTCCACGAAGATCGCGTATGCTCCATTGCCCAAGTTGGCAACCAATTCTACCGAAAGCTCCTTGGGATCCTCGTCATACTGCTTGGCGTAGGCGTCCTTGATCTCGGCTTCCACATCTGCCGGCATCTCGCCCGGATCGGGGATAGGGATCGTGATCTCCAGCGGGGGAAGCGGCTCGGCAGGCTCGGTTGCGGGCGGTGTAGTTTCGGGTACCTTTTCGGTGGTCGCGGGTGCCTCGGTGGCTTCGGGCTCGGT
>JAFTKV010000281.1 GCA_017453085.1 Clostridia bacterium | reverse complement strand
TTGTCAGATATGCTCTTTTTTTGTTATTTTTTTCGAGCTCTATCTGTCGGTACCCCAACATTTATTATAGAGCCATTCTTTGAAGATGTGAACGTAGTTCTTCGTAGGAGCGAACTGTGTTCGCCCGCGGGCGTTCAAAGAACGCCCCTACGAAAACGAAAAACAGCACCCGCCGAAGCGAGTGCTGTGATTTTCGAATTGTAATCCGAAGAAATAAGAACTTATCTCTTGGAGAACTGAGGAGCACGACGTGCGGCCTTCAGACCGTACTTCTTTCTCTCCTTCATACGAGGGTCACGAGTCAGGAAGCCTGCCTTCTTCAGGGAAGGACGGAGCTCTGCGTCGGATGCCAGCAGTGCGCGGGCAACACCGTGACGGATTGCACCTGCCTGACCGGAGATACCGCCGCCGCGAACGGTGCAAACGATATCGAACTTGCCGATGGTGTTGGTTACGCCGAAGGGCTGGTTAACGATCAGCTTCAGGGTCTCCAGACCGAAGTAATCGTCGATGTCACGGCCATTGATGGTGATGCTGCCGGTACCGGGGTACAGGCGAACTCTTGCGGTGGAGCTTTTTCTTCTACCGGTGCCGTAAAAATAGGGCTTTGCGCTAGTATACATATTGTTCTAAACTCCTTTCCGATTAGCCTTCAATGGTCTTGGGGGACTGAGCAGCATGAGGATGCTTGTCACCTGCATATACGTGCAGACGGGTCTTGCTCTTGTCGCCGATGGAATTGTGGGGCAGCATGCCGCCAACAGCCAGCTCCATAGCCTTTTCGGGCTTGGTAGCCATCAGGGTAGCGTACTGAACCTTCTTCAGACCGCCGATGTAGCCGGAGTGATGATAGTAGTATTTCTGGGTCAGCTTTTTACCGGTGAGAACAGCCTTGGAAGCGTTGATGATGATTACAAACTCGCCGCAGTCAACGTGGGGAGTGTACTCGGGGCGATGCTTACCGTTCAGAATGGTAGCAGCCAGAGCAGCGGTCTTGCCCATGGGCTTGCCTGCTGCGTCGATCACGTACCAGCCGCGCTCAACAGTTTCTTTTTTTGCCATAAAAGTAGACATTGAAACTTTTCTCCTTAAATATAAGATATTTTTCTTGACAACGATAGGATTATAACACACCCAAATATATTTGTCAAGGGGTTTTTGTGAAAAAAAATAACCGGATTTGAAAATTTGCGGAAACATCTCTCGTTTTCTCTCAAATGCTCTTGTTTTCTCGCTTGCGCTATCTCTCCGAATTTTAATTGTTTACAATTTGTTATTATTTTAGCCGTCCTACTGTGACAAAAAAATCCCGTCTTTTCTGCCATAATGGAGGTGCTGATTCTGTGGATCGGCGCATACAATAAAGCAGGATGAAAACAGAAGGGAAGGACACGGTATGTGGAAGCATCAGTATACATATTTGCCCGAAGGAATGTATTCGGGTAGTCAGAACAGCGAGCAAATGAGCAGCTTTGCGGCTCTGGAACGGGCAATGGCGCAGGGAAAGATTCTGGAAGCGCCCGCCATCCTTTGTGACGGCGATCTGAATCTGATCGTCGATCTGGGGATCATGCAGGGAGTGATCCCGCGCAGTCAAGCGGCACTATCCCTGGTGGGGGAGTCGATCAAGGATATTGCCATCATCTCAAGAGTCGGCAAGCCGGTTTGCTTTCAGATCACAGGCTTTGAGAGCGACGGCAAGGGCGGAACCCGTGCACTCCTCTCCAGACGAGCGGCGCAGGCGGCCTGTCTGCACGATTATCTGCTCTGCTTGCAGGCGGGAGACGTAATTCCGGCAAGAGTGACCCACCTGGAGCATTTCGGTGCATTCGTGGACGTAGGATGCGGTCTGGCGTCGCTTTTCTCCATAGACTCCATCTCGGTCTCCCGCATTTCCCACCCACGGGATCGCTTTTACGTGGGAATGCCCGTTCGCGCGGTGGTGAAAAGCGTAGATGCAGCCGAGCGGCGGATCTACGTCAGCCATAAGGAGCTGCTGGGCACCTGGGAAGAGAATGCCGCCAAGTTTCGGGTTGGGCAAACCGTGGTCGGGACCGTCCGTTCTATAGAGGAATACGGCGTGTTTATCGAGCTTGCGCCCAATCTGGCAGGTCTTGCGGAGTATCGGGAGGACGTAGTGGTAGGGCAATCGGCGGCGGTCTATATCAAGAACATCATTCCCGAGCGGATGAAGATCAAGCTGGTGATCATCGACACCTGTCGTACGGACACACGCGCTGCGGAGCGGATGAGCTATTTCATTCCGCCTGAGGTGGATCACATTGACTACTGGCGATATTCGCCTGTGGGCAACACCCGCATCATCGAGAGTGTGTTCGGTCCCGCACCGTTGGTGAGCAATTCGTGAGTTCCCCACCCCCCTCAAGAATTTTCAAAAAAATGGCGCCAATACTTGCGCCGTCAAACCCAACAAGATAAAATAATCCGGATCGGCAAGTACTTGCCGATCCATTCATAGAAGTTTTCGGAGATTCTTAAGGACCCTTTTACAAAAGGGTCCTTAAGCCGCCGGAGGCATTTATTTGCAAATCTCCAACAGCAGCTTCGCAGATCGCTCGGCGGCGATCACTTCGAACTCCTCGAAGGACAGGGTAGCAGAGCCGTCAGCAAGGTCGGAGATGGCGCGGACGATGGCACAGGGAGTACCGTTCTGCCATGCGGTCTGAGCGATGGCGGCACCCTCCATCTCAGCAACGGCGGCACCGAACTCGGTTGCCAGCGTGTGCTTCAGGTCAGCGTCTGCAACGAAGATGTCGCCCGATGCAACCCGTCCGCGGATAGCGTGATAGCCCAGCGCATCGGCAGCGGCGATCAGCTTTTCAGCCAGTGCCTTGTCTGCAGGGAAGGGGCTGGGAGAGCCCTTATCACGGCCCCAGACGGGCATATATCCTTTGGCATAGCCAAACAAGGACAGATTAAAATCGTGCTGTACGGCGTCGGTAGCGATCACCAGATCGCCCTGCGCGAGCCCGTCGGCAACGCCTCCCGCAACGCCGGTGTTGATGAGAACGTCGGGATGGAAGGTGTCGATCAGTGCCTGTGCGCAGATGGCGGCGGCAACCTTGCCGATACCGCACATCACCACAACGGCATCGGTAGACCCCAGCTTGCCGCTGAAGAAATGCGATCCGGCAATGACGGTTTCTTCTTTGTCAGCAAGGGAGGAGATAAGAGTCTCCACCTCGGTGTTCATTGCTCCAATAATTCCAATCATCATAAGCGTCCTTTCTTACTTTGTGGGATAGGCAAAATCCCAATCCCGGGATTCCAGCACTGCCAGATAGGTAGCAGCCTCCTTCTTTGCGGCATCCAAGG
>JAFTKV010000280.1 GCA_017453085.1 Clostridia bacterium | reverse complement strand
GCTTCCTTCTCGATGTTGTATACCTCAAACTCGGTGAGCTTCACGAAGTGAGTGAGCTTTTCCATCTGCAGACGAACATACTTTGCAGTAACGGCGTCAAACTCGAATACCTGAGGGTCAACGGTTGCCTTGTAATCGGTCTTTACGACAACGTCAGTCCAAGTCTCGCCGTCGTTGGAAACCTGAATTCTGAAGTTCTCGGGGAAGTAAATGCCCTGAGGAGTGTTGGGGTCGTCGTTACGGTTCTCCAGAGTCTTAATGGAGTACAGCTCGTTGGATGGGATGATCACAACCTGATTGAAGGTGGTGCCTTCGCCCAGCTCGATGGTAACCTGTGCCTTTGCAGCGTCGCTGCCGTCGTGAGGAGTAGAGGGGCTGGTGTGGTAGCCTACGTACTGGCCGTAGTCCAGATAGTGGGTGCAGAGGTTGACTCTGTCGCCGTCGTTGAGGTTATCCAGATACCAGGTGTTGGTTGCAGGATCCACGTGAGAGCTGTCAGAGCTGATGGGCTTGCGAACTGCCAGATTCTCGGGACCTGCGGGAGCCTGCTCGGTGATGTTGAAGACTTCCATCTCGGTGAGCTTCATTGCATAGTTAGCGCCGTCGTGGTTCAGCTTGGTAGCGTACAAACGAACGTACTGTGCGTTCTGTGCATCGAAGGTGAAGGTCTGAGGCAGATAGCCGTGTGCACCTGCGGATGCGTAGGTGGTGATGGCGTAATCGGTCTCGGTGACAACGGGGGTCCAGTTTTCGCCGTCGTCGGATACCTGGATCTCGAAATCAATGGGGAAGGTATTGGTGTTGACGGGGTAAACGACCAGGGTGTTGAAGGCCTTCTTTGCACCGAAGTCAAAGCCTACCCACTGAGGCTCGGGCATGGAGCCGCCGAATCCGCTGTGATAGCCGCTGGCAGTGCCGCCGCCGTTATCGGGATTATGACCGATCTCGTAAACGTCACCGTCGTTGATGTTGGTAATGTTCCAGTTCCAGTTCGGATCTACGTGAGAATAGGTACCGTAGATGGGAGTTGCGCCCAGAGCGAGATTGGCTTCATCTGCAAAGCTGACCACGCCTGCGAATACGGTAAGAACGAGGCTCACCGCGAGGAGAAGGGAAATTCTTTTTGCAAGTTTCATAACTAAATGATCCTTTCCGAATATTTTTTGTTAATTGTATCATAGCATTTGGATTTTCGTTTGTCAATCCTTTCTCGGCAAAACCGCAATAATTGCATTATTGACAGCAATTTTTCGCATTGCACTTCGTTTTTGGGATGGTATAATGGCAGTAGTATAGTTATATTTTCAAAAAAGGCGGTTGATGACTGATGAAAAGATCATTGCTTTCAACGGTTGCGGTGCTGCTGGCACTCCTGCTTCTGCTGGGCGGATGCAATGGCGGCGATGCGCCGATCTCCACTACCGACGTAACTACCTCTGCTCTGCTGCCACCGGCGACCGATGAGGGAAACGAGGCACCTGCAGCTGATCCCCTCTACGAGCGGTTTGTGTCGGGGGACGTTTCACTGCGGCCTCACCCGCTGTTCTTCTGGAACAAGGCACTTTCACAAATGGATGAGGACGAGCTGCGGGAGATCATCCGCGGCTGCTATGAAAAGTGCGGCTACGGCGGCTTTGGCATCCTGCCCTACTGGCTGGACGGCTACCTGACCGATGAGTATTTCGATCTCTACGAGGCCGCGCTGGACGAGGGCTCCAAATACGGAATGCAGTTTTCTCTGTACGACGAAAACGGCTTCCCTTCCTACACCGCAGGCGGACTTTTGGCTGCCAAATATCCCGAGCTGACTGCCAAACGGCTGGATATGATCTCGAAAACCGCCACGAGCGGTCAGACGGTCCGTCTGGAGCTGCCCCGCGGTCAGTTTATGGGCGGCGTGCTCATGAACACCCAAACCTTTGAGCGGATCAATATCTCGGACAGTGCCGTGATTGTGGAAGACGCGGAGGGCTATGCCCCCGGCTACTATTCCTCCTCCGATTTTTCCTCCGGCTATATTGCAGAGTACGGCTTTGACGGCAATACCGCCACCCGTTGGAATGCGGCGGACGGCACCTCCGGCGATCAGTGGCTGATGGAGGTGTTCGATCGGGAAGTGACCATCGACAAGGTCTACATTTCCGAGGCGTTCGATCGGATCAGATCCTTCGATATCCAGTATTGGGACGGCGAAGGCTGGGTCACCTGTGCGTCGGGCACCAGAGTTGGCTCGTCCAAGACGATCACCTTCGATCCCATCACCACCACCCGCATCCGTCTGTACGAGCACAGCATCGTCAGCGACAGCGTTTCTATCTGGGAGTTTGCCGCCTATCTGGGCGACACCAAGGTGGAGGTGGATCCGGAAGCCATCCAAAATGCCCAAAGCTATCTGGAATACACCGTGCCCGAGGGCAACTGGAAGGTCATGGCTTTCGTTTGCGTCAAGGACGGCACGATGGGAATGGATTATCTTTCCCGCGAGGCGGTGAAGGCCTACATCGAGGTGACCTACGAGGCGTACTACGAAAGATTTGAAAAATATTTCGGCACCACCATTACCACCGCCTTCTTTGACGAGCCTTGTATGTGGCCGTCCAATCAGAACTACGGCGTAGAGGGCGCACGCTTCTGGACGCCCGGCTTCAACGAAGCGTTTGCCAGGACCTACGGCGACGAGATCGATCCCGTGCTCTTCTATCCCGCTCTGTTCGGCAGCATCGGTGCAGACACCGTGGAGGCGCGGGATAAGCTGGAAACCGTTCGTTCCACCCTGTTTGCCGAAAACTACGTGGGACAGATCGATCAGTGGTGCCGCGACCACAAGATCAAGCTGACCGGCCATATGAACGAGGAGCAGTCCAAGAACCCCGTCGGTCTCCACGGTGACCTGATGAAGGTGTTCAAGGATCAGTCCATCCCCGGCATCGACGTGATCTGGCACTACGGGCAGGCACAGAATGCCTACAAGGTCGTTTCCTCTGCCGCCTACAACTGGGACAAGGGGCTCGTCATGTCCGAGGCGTTCGGCGATATTTCCTCCGCCACCCCCGACACCATCAAAAAGATCACGCTGTATCTGTACGCCAAGGGCATCAATCTGATCGTGCCGCATGCGGTCTGGTATGACATGAACAACGTGGTGTTCAAGCCCGAGCTGTCCTATCGGAACAGACAGTTTGCCAAGGCGCTTCCTGCGTATACCCAATACGTTTCCAGACTCAACGCGCTGCTGCAGAACGGCCGTCACGTGGCGGATATTGCCGTGCTGTATCCCATCGATTATCTGGAATCGGAGTTTTACTTCAACGGCACCTACAACGAGCCTGCCATCGCCAATTATATGGAGGTGGGCGAGTATCTGTCGCTGAACAAGCGGGTGGATTTCACCTATCTGCATCCCGACGTGCTGGACAGCAAGATCAGCATCGCAGACGGCGTGATGCATCTGGATAACCAAACCAATTACGAGGATTATCGGACGGTCATCCTCACCGGCTCGGACGTTATCAGCCTTGCCAACCTGCAAAAGATCTACGCCTTCTGGCAGAGCGGCGGTAACGTGATCTCGGTGGGCAGAATCCCCACCAAGGGCATCACCGTCGCTGAAAATGCCCAGGTGGTGAAGCTGCTCTCCGAGATGTTTGCACTGGGAGACTTCAGCTCGCAGCCCGCACAAAGCGAGAACGTGAGTGAAAAGGGCGGAAGAGCGATCCATATCAGCTCCGTAAATCACCTGTCCGATGCGCTGGATAAGGCTGTGGAGGTCTTCGACGTGGAGATCGAGGGCGTTTCCGCAACGCTGCAGGGTGGCGGCTTCAGCTATATCCACAAGGTGCTGGACGGTCGCAATATCTGGTTCTTCGCCAATTCCTCCGATCGGAGCGTCGATGCCAAGATCACGCTGCGCGGCGAGTATGAGACCCTGGAGCTCTGGGATCCCGCACAGGATACCCGCATCACCGTAACGCCCGAGGTGTCGGACGGCGTCAGCCGATTGACCATTGAGGTGGATAAGATCTCCTCCTTCTTTATCGTCGAGCCCAATTCCGCCGCAAAGTAACGGGATTTACAGTTTCTGAAGGGATATTTCGTTTTTTCGTTGACAAGTGCTATCGGATATGGTACAATAAAAGAAAAATATCATATTCGAAAGGAATGAATTACGATGAACAATTTGTTTGATTTGACCGGTAAGGTTGCCCTGGTTACCGGTGCTTCCTCCGGTCTGGGCGTGCAGTTTGCAAAGGCTCTGGCCCGTCAGGGTGCTGACATCGCCATCTGCGCTCGCAGAATGGAAAAGCTGGAGGCTGTCAAGGCTGAGATCGAGGCTATGGGCGTAAAGTGCTTCGCATACAAGTGCGACGTGCAGGACAACGCACAGATCAAGGCAATGGTTGCGGCTGTGGAGGCTCACTACGGCAAGATCGATATTCTGGTCAACAACGCAGGCGTTGCAGGTGCTTCTCCCGCAGAGGCTACCCCCGACGAGGAATGGAACTATGTGGTAGGCGTAAACCTGAACTCCGTATACTTTGTAGCCCGTGAGGTGGGCAACGTGATGCTGAAGAACGGCTACGGCAAGATCATCAACATCGGCTCCCTCCACTCTGAGGTGGTTATGCCCAACACCTGCTGGCCCGTAGGCGCTTACGCTGCATCCAAGGGCGGCGTGAAGATGCTCACCAAGGCTCTGGCAGTAGAATGGGCGAAGAAGGGCATCACCGTCAACACCATCGGCCCTGCTTACTTCAGCAGCGAGATGACCGGTGCCATCCTGGATACCGGCGCATTTGACGGCGTTGCAGCTACCTATTGCCCCATGGCAAGAGCAGGCAGACCCGGCGAGCTGGACGGCGCGCTGATCTACTTCGCTTCCGACGCTTCCTCCTACACCACCGGTCAGTATCTGGCGGTAGACGGCGGCTGGACTGCAGTTTAATCCCCCAACCATCCAAACGGTCGAAAGTTTTTCGGCCGTTTTTTGCTTTTCTGAGAGGATCGATCGCATTGGGAAATGCGGCTTGAAAAGAAATTCAGAAAAAACAAATAAAGTATTGAAAATCCGAAAACGGTGTGCTATAATACAATATACTATTACTCTGTCGAACTATACCCAAAATCAGGGAAGCCGTTCCGTGCGCGGCGCGGCTGCCTATAGGGAGATCATAATGAACGAAAAAGAACTCAAAAGGCTGAACCGCAAGCAGCTTTTGGAGCTCCTGCTGATCCAGATCCAGCGGGCAGACGAGCTGGAGGCCCGTCTTGCCGAGACGGAGGAGAAGCTGAAAAGCAGAGAGCTTTCGATGATGCAGGCAGGATCCCTTGCCGAGGCCGCTCTGAAGCTCAGCGGAGTGTTTGAGGCGGCGCAGGAGGCGGCGGATCTGTATCTGGAAAACGTGCAGAAGCAAAGCGGAAAACGGCCCATTAACCAACCCAAACCTACGGTGAAACACAAAAATGCAAAAAAACGCTCCAAAAAATGAGATCACGATGCCTTCCGCTCAAGCGGTGAAGGCGGAGATCAAACGGGAAAAATACAAGCAGCTTTATAAAAGGGTGCTGAAAAGCACCGTGTATGCGCTGATCATCGTTTCCGCTATTGCGGTGCTGATCGCAACCCTGCTCCTGCCCGTCGTGCAGATTACGGGAACCAGCATGGAGCCTGCCCTGAACGAGGGCGACATCGTCTTGCTGGTGAAATACGGAAGCCCTCAGCGGGGCGACCTTTGTGCCTTCTACTATTCCAACAAGATCCTCATTAAGCGCGTGATCGCGCTGCCGGGGGATTACGTGGAGATCGACGCCGCCGGAACGGTCTACGTCAACGGCGAGGAGCTGGACGAGCCGTACGTTACCGAAAAAGCGTTTGGCGAATGCGATATCGAATTCCCCTACCAAGTGCCGGAGAACCAGTATTTCATGCTGGGCGACAAACGGGAGACCTCCATTGACAGCAGAAGCTCGGTGATCGGCTGCATCGGTAAGGATCAGCTGGTGGGCAGGATCTTCTTCCGGATCTGGCCCTTGGAAGAAATGAAATTGATCGACTAATGACATAGAATTGATGCTATGATGACGGTTGAAAAGTACTTACAAAAACAACAATTGAATAAGAAGCTTTATCACGGCCGCATCATGGCGATCCTGGCAGTTTCACTCTTTTTGATCATCGGCGTGTTCTGGTGGCTGAAGCTCATCGGAATC
Organism: Clostridia bacterium; assembly: GCA_017453085.1. Classification (GTDB taxonomy): domain Bacteria; phylum Bacillota; class Clostridia; order Oscillospirales; family CAG-272; genus CAKSQF01. Next base: position 5,806 of record JAFTKV010000280.1, on the reverse strand, counting down.
ACCATGGCGGGCGAGGCGTTTTGCGGTATGGACGAGCATATCCACGACGGCGAGTGCACCCGGGTGGAGCTGATCTGCTCCGAAGAGCATAGCCATACAGATACCTGCTATATGGAAGTGTATTCCTGCGGACTGTACGAGCACATCCATACGGCGTCCTGCTATTCCGATCTGCAGGCGGATCTGGAAACCGAAGCGGATTGGGAGGCCTCCTTGGCGGGAGTGAGATTCGGCACCTCGGATCTATCCAACGTGGTTGCGGTGGCAAAATCCCAGCTGGGCTATCGGGAGAGCACGCTGAACTTCAAAATCGACTCGTCAGGCAATCGCAACGGCTATTCCCGCTACGGCGAATGGTACGGCAATCCCTACGGCAGCTGGTCCACGATGTTTACCGCCTTCTGCCTGCGGTATGCGGGGATCAACAATCTGCCCATCAGTGCGGGTGCGGAGGCGATGCGGCTGAAGTGGCAGGAGAACGGCTTCTACCAGACCCCCGACGTGTATACCCCCTTGGCGGGTGACGTGGTGTTTTTGGATAAGAATTCGAACGGAACCGTGGATGCCACGGCGATCCTGACTGCTTTTGGCGATGCCGAAATCACCGTGATCGAGGGGGATCTGGATGGCAGAGTAGCGGAGTCCGTCTATTCTGCGGATGATCCCGTGATCCACGGCTACGGAACGGTCAGACCTGCCGCCAATCTGCGCTTTTTGCGGAACACCTTTGCCCTGCGGGCTCTTGCTGCCGATGGCAGGGAGGTCATTGCCAAAACGGCAGATTATGATCAAAGCCTGTTCGTGGAGACTAACTGCTTCGTGGTCTACACGCAAAGCGGCTCCGATTACTATGCTTTTGACGGAAACGGCAATGCGGTTTTGATCACCATCGACAACGAGGGCAATATCACCTCCGACGTGGCCGATCCCGACACGATCCTTTGGACCTTTACCTATTCCTCTGCCAATTCCTATCTGATCCGCAATATCAGCAGCGGTCGGTATATGCACGCTTATCCCAATAACGGAACCGGCGTTACCACAGGCGGTGCTTATCCCAGCACGCTGATCGAGTCGGGCGGCGGCGTGCAGATTCGAAGCAATTCGGAATACGCCCGTCTGGATACTGCAAGCGACAGCTTCGTGATGACGCAGAATCAATCCATTGCGGCTGTCTACCAATTGGGTGTGACCAGCAGATGCACCGTCTGGCTGGACGGCACCAACGGCGGGCTGATGAGCCTTGGCGGATCGCTAAACCAAAGCTATAATCTGCTGGGCGGCGACGTGATCACTCTGCCTTCCGAATGGCAATCCCCCGAAAAATACGCCTACCGTCTGCAGGGCTGGTACGACGTGAAAAACAGCAGATATTATCTCCCCGGCGAAGAGGTCACGGTGACCGAGAATCTGGTCTTTTACGCCGATTGGGTGGCGGCCACCTACGATATTGGTCAGTTCAACGCCCAAACGGTCAATACCGTCAGCACCAATGAGTTTATCACCACCCGCGTGTTCGATTATGGATCGCTCTTTAACCTGCTGTCCGCTCGTGCCGGTGTAAACGTGAACTCCTCCGGGCACACCGAGACCTGGCAAATGGTCACCAACGGAACGGTGCCCTATCAAAATCGGGATACGCTGAACTATATTTTCGTGGACTACGACGGCGGCGGTGACATCACCTACCCCAATAACCGTGACAACGCCAACATCAGCGGCGGCGTATATGCAGGACTGTATTCCGATGAGCTGGCAGACGTGCTGTTTGGCACCGATAACGCCTTTGACCCGATTACGGGAGAGGGAATCATCGGTAAGACCTACGTGGGCACGGGCGATTATCTGCTGCAATACAGCAACGATCCCAATAGCGAATACTACGGATATTATTACTATAACTCATCTCTGAACGCCGCATCCTAAAATCAAAGTGAGCAGCGCTTCTACGTATACGAATACCTGGAGCGGACCAGAGATTCGTCCAAGGTCAGCGGAGAGGACAAGTATTCCGACTTCCTGCCCTTCAACTCTCCTTACGCCAATACCAACAGCAAGGACGTGGTGACCTATACCTACGACGGTGAGAACGGCGAATATGCCGGGGTCAGCCATATCCAGTACGACGCAAAGTACAATACGGACAGCAATACCACCGACTACGTCTCCACCAACTACGGCTTTGGAATGAGCATGGAGCTGAACTTCTATCTCTCCCATGCACCGGGAACGGTGGATGCAAGTGGAGTGTATGGCAACAAGGATCTGTACGGCAACGATATGCACTTCCACTTCGCCGGTGACGACGACCTGTGGGTTCTGGTGGACGGAGAATTGGTGCTGGACCTGGGCGGTATTCACGGCAGCGAGGACGGCGACATCAACTTCTCCACCGGTCTGGTTACGGTCAACGGCACGCAGGTGGGCAATCTGTACGATATTGCAGAGGGCGACCACACGCTGACTATCTATTATCTGGAGCGAGGCAGCTCCCAGTCCAACTGTGAGATCCGCTTCAATCTGGCGCCCCGCTTCAGCCTGAACATTCAGAAAGAGGACGTGCTGACCCAGGAGGTTCTCAACGGCGCACAGTTTTCGGTATACGACGACAAGGATTGCAGGATCCCCTCCGAGCTTTGGGTCAGTGAAGAGTCCCACGATCGGGGTGATCCCTCCACCAACGTCTTCACCGTAGTGGACGGTGTGGCAAGCATGTGGGGACTTGGCTCGGGCAGAACCTACTATATCCGCGAGACCAAGCCGCCCGATATGGATGATTACAGCTATGCCAACGGCATCATCTGTCTCACGCTGGATAAACGAGGCATTGCATCCTATACGGTGGAGATCATTCGGGAAACCGACGAGGACGGCAACATCATCGACGTTTCCCAGGGCTTTACCGTCCACGGCTTTAAGATCGACGAGGATACGCAGGAGGCGTTCATCATTGCCACCAACGCACAGGATTGGGTGAAGGAAACCACCTCCGTGCAGGCCTTCAAGATCTGGGAGGACGATAAGGATCACACGAATGATACGGTTACCGTGTATCTGACGGTGACCGACCCCGACGGCACGGTGCGGCGCATCCGCGAGATCGTGCTGAGCGAGGAGAATCATTGGAAGTACACCTGGACCAATCTGCCCAAGTATCTGGCAGATATGGTCACCCCCGTGCAGTACGGCGTGGAGGAAGCCTATTATTCGGGCTATTATTCCACCGTCACGCAGGTAGAGGAGATCAGCGTTACCACAACCACTTGGGCGGAAGCGTTGACCTTCAAATCCGGCGACGTGTATCTGCTGAAAACGGCAAACGGCTGTCTGGCCACCACCTCTTCCTCCGACGCAAAGCTGCGGTGGGTGAATGAGGAAAGCGCGAAAACCGATCCCACCGCGCTCTGGACGGCAACGGTCAGCGGCAGTAACGTGAAGTTTACCAACCGTGTCGGCCAGACGCTGAGCTTCAATTACGGAAACAACAATAATAGCCGCTATTTCTACGCCACCTCCGGCAACGCCACCTATCAAACGCTGGTGCCGGTGGAATCGGGCACGGGCATTCGCTTCTACTGTGTACGAAGCTACCGAAATTACTATATTTCCACGCTCAATGCCTCTACGGGCAGAATGAGCGCAACCACTTCGTCCGGCTCCGGACTGGTGTTCACCCCGATGACGCAGATGGTGACCACCGTTACGGAAAAGGTGGACGGCTTAGCCTATCGACTGACCAATATCCCGCTGGAGGTGGAAACCTCCGTGACGGTGAAGAAGGAATGGGACGTAGGCATGACCGGCACGGAGGAGCTGTACATTCAGTCGCTGGTGAGTGTAAAGCTCCTTGCCAACGGTAAGGACACGGGACGGACCATCACGCTGAGCCTGAAAAACGGCTGGCAGGATACCTTCCGCGGTCTGCCCTACACCGACGAGGATGGCAATATAATCGTTTACAGCGTTGAAGAAAGCTGGGCGACCGAGGATTGGCTCCCATCCTACGGCGAGATGATCACCGTAAACGGAGACGGAGACGTTCCCACCTATGAAACCACCGTGACCAACACCTACCGTTGGGGACGGGGGTACGAGCTGCCTGCAACAGGCGGGCTCGGACAAGCACCTTGGCTTCTCGGCGGAGCAGTGATCCTGCTCTTGTCGGTAGTCGGATTCGTATTGAGGCGCAAGCGTGAAAGGAGGGATAGGTGATCACCTCTTTATCGCGGTAAATTCTGCGCCGTGATCGAATCTGCACAATATAAAAAATAATTTTTCAGAAAGGAAAAAAGAAAAATGAAAAAACTGTTCACCCTTTTGATGGCAACCCTGATGGTTCTTATGCTGGCAGTTCCCGCATTTGCAAGCGAAGCACCCAAGACCGGTTCCATCACTATCAACAATGTCGGCACTACCGCAAAGTATGAGCTGTACAAGCTGCTGGATCTGGAAAGCTACAACGTTGCTTCCGGCGCGTACTCCTATACCGTTAACGCTGCATGGACCGGCTTCTTCGAAACCGATGACGCTCTGGCATACGTGACCATCGACAACGTTGGCTACGTTACCTGGAAGAGCGGCGTTGCGGACAGCGCAGCTGCTGAGTTTGCAAAGCTGGCGCTGGCATACGCTAAGGCCAACAGCATCGCTCCCGTGAAGTCCTCTGCCAACGACGGCGAGTTCGTGATCACCACCGGCGAAAACGGCGTCACCTCCGGCAAGTTCTCCGATCTGGAGCTGGGCTACTATCTGGTAGACTCGGATATGGGTGCCCTCTGCGGTCTGACCACCACCAACCCCGACGCTTCCATTAACGCAAAGAACGGTGCTCCCACCCTGGACAAGCAGGTTCTGGAGGATTCCACCGATCAGTGGGGTGCTACCAACTCTGCCGACATCGGCCAGATCGTGTACTACCGCGTTACCATCAACGTACACGCAGGTGCGCAGAATTACGTGCTGCACGATACCATGGTAGAGGGTCTTACCTTTGATAAGGTAACCAACGTTGAGCACATCGTTCCCGGTACTGCCGGCAGCACTACTACCGCTACCTCCGGCACCGATTACACGGTTGCTTCCGGCGCAGATCTTTCCGACGATTGCACCTTTGAGGTTCGCTTCTCCGAAGAGTTCTGCAACGGCCTCAACACCAACGACAAGATCGTTGTCTACTATCAGGCAATGCTGAACAGAAACGCTGTGATCGCAGGCGCGGGCAACCTGAACGAGGCTTGGCTCAGCTACGGCGAAGGTCACAATACCACCAAGAGCGGCGTTACCACCTTTACTTATGAGATCGACATCGTCAAGACCGACTCTCAGAACGCTCTGCTGGACGGCGCAGCATTCAAGATCTACGACGCTGCTACCGGCGGCAACGAGATCGCAGTAGTTCCGCTGCTGGAAAGCGATGAGGTAACTCCTGTGCTGGATGACAACGGCAATCCCATGTATCGCCGCGCAAGAGAGGGCGAGACCGGTGTGGATATCGTGGTCAAGGACGGTATCGTATCGGTAATCGGCTTCGATAACGGCACCTACTACCTGGAGGAGACCGAGGCTCCCGACGGTTACAACAAGCTGAACACCCGTCAGGCGTTCACTATCTCCGATTCCAACCTCAATTCCATCTTCAACGGTGACGTTTACTCCAGCGGCTCCGGCGTTCACGTAGTGAACAAGACCGGCTCCATGCTGCCCGAGACCGGCGGACTTGGCACCACCAAGTTCATCGTCATTGGCGTTGCGCTCGTTCTGGGCACCGGTGTTCTGCTGGTAACCAAGAAGAGAATGGCGAAGATGG
>JAFTKV010000279.1 GCA_017453085.1 Clostridia bacterium | reverse complement strand
GGGTCACGGCATCCTGTCGGTCATCAAGACCAGACCCATTCTCAACTACATCGGCATCTGGCTGATGTTCTACATTAATATCACCTGTGGTCTTGCACTTATCTCGCAGGAAAAGGCGATCGTCAAGTGTCTGGGCCTTGCAAGCATGGTTGGTGTGATCTCCACCTTCTCTGCCATCTTTAACGCAGGCGGCCGTCTGGGTCTGTCCGCTATGGCAGATAAGATGAAGGACCGCAACACCATGTACAAGATCATCTTCGCAGCATCCATCGTGCTGACCGCAGTGGTCGTGCTCACCGGCGGTATCGCCAACGGCGCAGATAACACGCTGCTGATCGTACTGGTGCTGGCACTGATCATGGTAGTCAACGCTGGCTACGGCGGAGGCTTCTCCAACGTTCCCACTCTGCTGTCCGACCATTACGGCATGGGTAGCATCAGTGCACTCCACGGTATCACCCTGTCCGCATGGGCGTTTGCCGGTCTGACCGGTAACCAGATGGCGACCTGGATCGTCAATCATTTCGGAGAATTGAAAAGAATCGCTGTAGATAAATCTGTGGATCCAAGCGGTTATGTCGAAGTAAATCCCGAGGGCTACCAGACCGTTCTCTACGTCACCCTGGCACTGTATGTGGTTGCTATGGTGCTGAGCATGGTCTTCGTCAGAGCTCCCAAAAAGAAAATTCAATAACACACAAAACCGAGAGAGTAATCACTTTCTCGGTTTTATTGTTAAAAATTGATGAAAAAAGAAAAATGATTGACAAATAATCTCAAAGGTGGTATAATCGGTTTACCGAGCCAAGGAAACACAGTACGACCCCCATCGTTTGAAATAGGAAGCGGGTGAAAGTCCCGCACGAGTGCGTCGCCGTGATCGGCAAGAGCGTCCCCATATGCCACTGAGAGAGATCTTGGGAAGGCGGGATCGCTCGTCTGAGCCGTCAGTCGGAAGACTTGCTGTGTCATCCGTATCAGTTCCGCGCAAACCGGAATACGGTACAACAGACAAAATCTTTCTTTACTCATTGTCAATGGCAAAGCTTCACCGTTTTGCAGGATGTCCCCGGTTCGGGAAAGAAAGGAAGGGAGAGTATGAAATTCTCCACTAAACTACTGTCGATGCTCTTTGCGCTGCTGCTGACGCTCAGCCTGTGCATTGGCATCACCGCCTGCGGCGAAGAAACGTCCGAGGGCACCGACACTCCGTCGGAAATCACCACCGCCGCATCCAAGGATGGCAAGGAAGAGCCCGCCAAGGCGACCTTCACCTTCAAAGTCGTACACGCGGACGGCACCGAAAAAATCTTTGAGGTCAAGTCTTATGCCGAAACCGTCGGTGCAGCACTGGTCGCAGAGGGGCTCATCTCCGGCGAGGACGGCGACTACGGTCTGTACGTCAAGGTCGTGGACGGCGAAACCGCTGATTACGACGTGGATCAGAGCTACTGGTCCTTCTACATTGGCGACGAATATGCGATGACCGGCGTGGACAAGACGCCTATCACCGACGGTGCGACCTACTGGTTCAAATATACCAAGTAAACAACCAAACGGCTTTCCGCAAGGAAGGCCGTTTCGTTTGGCAGGGAACCGTAGGTTGCAAGTCGAAAAAAGAATTACAGTACGCACTAAAAAATCTGTGCGCAGGGCTTGACAATCGGGTGAATGTATGCTATAATATACGCATGAAAATGAATTCGTAAAGGAGCGTACTTGCAAATGAAATTATGGCTTGATAACGGACTGATTCCCGGTACCGTACTGAAGAAAGAAGAAAAGGGAAATCTGACCGGCATGGCGTTTCTGGACAATATCTACTACGTTTCCAGCGGCGTAATGCTGACGCAGATCCGAGACATTTCGGGCATCGACGGCTCTACTCTCCAGAACTGGGTAAAGCGGGGCTGGGTCAGCAATACCGTTAATAAGAAGTATTCCAAGGATCAGCTTGCCCGTATTCTGATCATCAATATGCTGCGCAGCTGCATGCTGCTGGAGCGCGTGGATCGTCTGCTCCACTATATCAACGGTGAAATCGAAGATACCCGCGATGATATTATTCCCGAATCTCGCCTGTACGACTATATCTGCACCATCTATGATCGCTACGTAGAGGAGGAGTGCGAGTGTGAGGCGCAGCTGGACCAGATCATTACAGAAACCACTGCGGAGTATACCGAGCCTGTTCCCGGTGCACTGCAGCGCTTGAATGCAACCTTGAAGATCATTTTGATCGCTTATCTTGCATCCATTGCCGGCAGCAAAGCTAACGAGCTTTTCCTTGAGCTTTAATCTAAAAATCCCGCCGAAAGGCGGGATTTTCGTTTAGTAATTGTGAGGGGGAGGATTTATGGGAGGACATCCGTGAGGAGGTCTGCCGTCGTGCCGGGGGCGGAATCGGTCCCGTTGGTTGTCGATATTTGCCTCGCGGATCATCTAGTCCTCAGAGGAGATGTATCGTTTGGCCTGGGTGGAGAAGAGCTCGTAATACTTTCCGTGAGCGGCCATCAGCGACTTATGATCTCCCATCTCGATGATCTTACCGTATTCCAGCACGATGATCTTATTGGCGGCGGTGGCACTGGACAGGCGGTGAGAGACGAAGACGGTGGTCTTATCCTCGGAAAGCTTGTCGAACTGGTTGAAGATCTCCTGCTCCGCCATGGGGTCGAGGGAGGCGGTTGGCTCGTCCAGAATCAGAATGTCGCTGTCGCTGTAGAAGGCGCGGGCGATGGAGAGCTTCTGCCATTGACCGATGGACAGCTCGATGCCTTCCTTTTCGAAGTACCGCATCAGAGGCGTGTCGTACTGCTGGGGCAGCTTCTGAATGTATTCGTCGGCAGAGGAGTTAATGGCTGCCTTGCGGATCTCGTCGTCTGTGATCTCTTTATCGATCTGACCGAATGCGATGTTCTCGGTGACCGAAACGGCGTATTTCCCAAAATCCTGAAAGATGATGCCGAAGACCTTGTACAGCTCTTTGGGATCGTATTCCCGAATGTCCCTGCCGTCGAAGAGGATCACGCCCTCGGTGGGATCGTAGAGTCGGGTGAGCAGCTTGATCAGCGTAGTCTTGCCCGCACCGTTGAGACCCACCAGAACGGCGGTATCACCGGGATCCAGGCGCAGATTGATATCATCCAGCACCTTGCGGGTAGTGCCGGGATAGATGAAGGATACGTGGCGGAATTCAATCGTGTGTCCGCAGTGCCGTTTGACTGTGGCACATCCTTCTGGCAGCAGGGGAGTAATATGCTTTTCCTCGTTCATAAAGAGGATCATATTGTCGATAAACAGCGTGCCCTCGTAGATGGTCGCTACAGTGGAGATCAGCGCGGCAACGCCCGAGGCGATGGAGTTGAGCGCACCGGTGTACAGGGAGTAGTTACCGATCTCGGTAATACCGCCCAGCCGCACCTGATTGGCAATAAACAGGAAGAGCAGGCAGTTGACGGTGGAGGTGATCAGCGAAATGCTGATGTTCCAAGCACCCTCGTGCCAGATCAGCTTTTTGATACCGCCGAAATATCGGTTGAAGACCTCGTCGTATCGGTAGATAAAGGTATCCGAAAGCCCAAACAGGCGCACCTCCTTCACCAGATCCTTGTTGACCAGCAGATTAGAGTAGTAGTTCATCTGTCTGCGATCCTTGGAGCGGCGGCGCATATAGTTGAAGTTCTTTCTGCGGAAATAAAAGCTGATGATCGCAGAAGGAGCCGACAGCACGATCACCACCAGGGGCGCCCACCATGCAATGGCGCAGAGCACCACGATAAAGCTGACGATGCTGATCATGGTACTGATGATGTTGAAGGTGGCGTTCAGCACATTCACGGGGCGCATACCGGCTTCCCGGTTAGCGTTCTCCAGCCGCTCGTAGAAGTCGGGCATATCGAAAGAGGCAAGGTCGATCTCTCTGGCCTTCTTCATGATCTTCACCTTGATATGATTGGTGACCATTTCTCCGGAAAGACGCGTAACAATGCCGTTGATGTGATGGACGAAGCTGTTAAAAAAGAGATAGCCGAACTGCAGCACCAGCGGGAACAGCACCTCCGAGAAGGAGACTGCCTCACCGGTCTGGGCAAACGCCACCAGTGCCAGCGACAGCTGAGTGATTAGATTGGCACTGATCAGCGAGCCGATGACCGGCATAATGCCGTTGAAGAGTGCCATGAACATCATGGAGAAGAGCAGAGAGGGACGTGCCTCCCAAACCAGCTTCACAATGTAGAATAATCTTGAGAAAAAATTCGAGATCAACCGTACCAGATAGCCGGGCACCTCTCTCAGCGACTCGGGTTTAGGCTCCTTGAGCTTGTCGTTCATTTCGTGATTGGGAGGAGGGCCAAATCCGGGACCCATAGGATCAACTCACTTTCGAAAATACTTAGATTGCTAACTAATTATCAGTATACAATACGTTTGTGAATATTTTGTGACAAAACCTATATTTTAACGAAAACATCCCCCATTTCGGGGGATATTGATTAAATTTGCTCGTCCACAGGAAGAGTCTCTGCTCTTTCGGAGATGCTCTTCTTAAAGTTCACCACGTAGTGGGTGTACTCGGCGTTCATATACTCCGAGGTGATGAGGAAATCAGCGGTGGAACGGTTGTTGGCGATCGGGATGTCGTAAACCTGTGCAATTCGCAGCAGAGCCTTTACGTCAGGATCGTGAGGCTGTGCGGACAGGGGGTCGGAGAAGAAGATGACCATATCGATTCTGCCTTCCACGATGCGTGCGCCGATCTGCTGGTCACCGCCGAGAGGGCCGGAGTTGAAGCCGCGCACCGGAAGTCCGGTCTTTTCGGAAATGATGCGGGCAGTGGTACCTGTGCCGACCAAAAAGTGACGCTCCAGAATCTCTTTGTTTTCGCGGCACCAGTCCACCAGATCCGCTTTTTTGAAATCGTGTGCGATCAGCGCGATATTCTTCTGCTTTTCGATCACGCGGGGGATGTAATTATCGTTTTTCTCGTACATTGTATCGTCCTCCAAATATAGAAATCTGCGGATTGCGGGATGCAGATCCGACAAAGTAACGCTCTTACTTCACTATTATAACACATTCAACAGAATTTTGCAACGGTCGGGACGTAAAATATAGGAAAAAATCTATTGACAAACTGCAAAAAAGTGCTATAATAATCCCATCAAGGGAGTAATCCCTTGCAAATTCACAAACACTTGAAGAGTAAGGATTGTCTGCGTAAAGTGTCTGCCGGACGGGGAGTTGTCGGTGGAACGAAAAGCGATGCTTGGCAAAGCGAACGCTTGCGGTGGCAGTCCTGCATCCCGCTTCATAGGATAACGGAAGAGGTCTCCCTTTTCTGTGCCCGTGGCGAGGACGATCGGTGCCTGCGGGCACAGAAAAGGGAGGTTTTTTATGAAACTGAACAAACGTCTGTCCACTCTGGTCTTTTGTGCGCTGCTGGCGGCAATGACCATGGTCTTCAAACGGTTCGCCGTGGTGAACCTGGATTGGTTCCGCGTGTCGCTGGAGAATACGCCCGTGTTATTGTCGGGCATCCTCTTCGGACCTGTTGCGGGACTGATCACCGGTGCGGTGGGGGATATTCTCGGCTGCTTTTACTGTGGATTCGGGATCAATCCCGTCATCACCCTCGGCATGGCACTGGTTGGCGGACTCTGCGGATTCATTTGCCGCCTTACGCCAAGATGGTATCTTCTGCCAAGACTTATCTGTGCAGTCTACGCCGGCCATATCGTCGGCAATATGATCGTGAAAACGATCGGTATCTACTGGTGGTACGCAACTCCGTGGCCGACGCTGGTGCTGCGCATTCCCACCTATTTCATCCTGGGTGCGGCGGAGATCGTAATCTTCTGCATTCTCCTGAAAAGCCGTGCCTTCGTCCGCGAGAGCCGCAAGGTTGGCGGACAAATCTGATCGGAGGCGATCCTATGACCTACGAAGAAGCACTTTCTTATATTCACTCCATCAGCTGGAAGGGAAGCGTTCCCGGGCTTTCCCGGATCAGCGAGCTGATGCAGAAGCTCGGCAACGTGCAGAACCGGCTGAAGATCGTCCACGTGGCGGGCACCAACGGCAAGGGCTCCACCTGCTCGATGCTGGAGTCTATCCTCCGTACCGCCGGCTACCGCACGGGGCTCTATGTATCCCCTTTCATCGAACGCTTCAACGAGCGGATGTGCGTGGATGGCAAGCCTATCCCCGACGAGACGCTGGCGGAGATTACCGCCTACGTGAAGAGCCATTCCGACGAGATGGAGGACGCTCCCACCGAGTTTGAGCTGATCACCGCCATCGCCTTTGAGTATTTCTACCGCGAGAAGTGCGACATAATCGTGCTGGAGACCGGCATGGGGGGCAGACTGGACTGCACCAATATTATCGACACCGCCGAGGTATCGGTGATCACCGGTATTGCGCTGGATCACGTCGCCTTTTTGGGAGACACCTTCGAGGCGATCGCCGCCGAGAAAGCGGGGATTATCAAGAAGGGCGTTCCCGTCATCTGGGGCGGCACCCACGACGGCGCGGGAGCGGTCATTGCCGCAAAAGCCAAAGAAATGACTGCGCCGCTCTATACGCCCGATTATCGCCGCTTGACAACCCACGATTGCTCGCTGGAAAAGGGGATTCGCTTCTCCTACAAGAACCGCGACGATCTGACCGTACAGCTGCGCGGCTCCTATCAGCCTCACAACGCCGCTATCGTCCTGGAGACGGTGGAATGCCTGCGCTCCCTTGGCTGGTGTATCCCCGAGGAATCGGTGCGCACAGGGCTTGCAAACGCCGTCTGGAAGGCGCGCTTTGAGCGTCTCTCCCAAACCCCCATCGCCGTTTACGACGGCGGACATAATATGGAAGGCGTGACTGCTGCGGCGGAAAGCATCCGACTCTATTTCCCTGACGAAAAGGTCATTCTGCTCACCGGCGTGATGGAGGACAAGGCATACCACGATATGGCTGCAACGCTTGCTCCCCTCACAGCGGCGGTGGTGACGGTCACCCCGGACAATCCCCGTTCGCTTCCT
>JAFTKV010000278.1 GCA_017453085.1 Clostridia bacterium | reverse complement strand
GTGGAGCTTACGGTTACGAAAAGCAAAAAATCATGGCAGTGATCGAGGATCTGGAGGCCGGCGGCTCTACCGCAGGCAGTAACGGCATCGAAACCGCCTATGCGATCGCAAAGGAATGCTTCATCAAAGGCGGAAATAACCGTGTCATCCTGGCAACCGACGGCGACTTCAACGTAGGTATCACCAGCGTATCCAAGCTGGAAGCGTTTATCGCAGAGAAGCGGGATACCGGCGTATATTTCTCGGTATTCGGCGTAGGCAGAGGGAATCTTCAATCCGAAACTATGGAAGCGCTGGCACTCAGCGGAAACGGAACCTACAGCTATATTGATTCCCCGAAAGAAGCGCGCCGTGCGTTGGTAGAGCAGATCGGCGGCTCGATGATTACCGTTGCCAAAGACGTCAAAGCGGGCGTGATCTTCAACACCGAATATGTGGAAAGCTTCCGTCTGATCGGATACGAAAACAAGCTGCTGACCGAGGAAGAATTCAATGACGAAAACACCGATGCGGGCGAAATCGGCAGCGGTCATACCGTCACGGTAGTGTATGAGATCGTGCTGAAGGACAAGGAACTGTCTGCAGACGAGAATCTGGCGCAGGTTACGATCAAGTATAAGCCTACCGAAAATACGGATAGCGACGGAGCGGAAAAATCTCTGTTGCTGGACATCAAGGGGACCGCTTATCACAGCGAGCGAAGTGCAACCGACGCTTTTGTTTCCTCTGTAGTGGAGTTTGCACTGATCCTGCGAGATTCCGAGTACAAGAAGGATGCTGATCTGAACGCATTGATCACCAGGTTGGACGAACTGGATCTTTCCGAAGACGAATTCAAAGCAGAATTTCGGGATTTGGTCAAGCAATATCGGAACAAATCCGAAGGATAATAGTCAAAGAATGGACTCGCAACCGAGTCCATTCTTTATTTTTCCGAAAAAATGTTCGTTTTCCTTGACATCCTCTGACAGGTGTGATAGAATATACCTATCCCACCTACTTCGGAGGTAATATGGACAAATTCTCCGTTTTACACGATTATTTCGGCTATACGTCCTTCCGCGAATTGCTGGAGGTGTCGGGCGTGGGACAGATCAAAGCCCGACGCTACGGCGAGCAGCTTTTGGAGATTATTGAAGCATATCGAAATTCTGTGGAGGAATAATGAAGAAAAAGAAAGAATCATCGCCTCAAAAGCATTTTGTATTCACCTCTCCGCACCAACCCATTGATATATTAAGACGAATGCCCCGGGAGCTGAACGCCTATGCGCGTGAGCACCGTCTGCGGGACGGGCTGCGGTTTGAAGAAATCGAGGGCGGGTTTCGAATTGGTCTGGAACGCGCCGGACATTCCCACGGGTACTGGTATTTCGGGTCGATGGAGCAACGTGATGGAGTGACCTATATACACGGAGAGATTAAAGTACATCCGCCACATGAGCACCAACCGCAAACGGTCCGAAGCAAATTCACCGAATGGCTTCTGATCGTGCTGATACTGATTCTGTTTGCCCTCCCCCTCCTGATCATATGGATCATACTGAGCGTGAAATCGCTGACGAGAAAACGTCGCGACCTTCCTGTTCTCCAAACGAAAGAAGAGATATTGATTGACTTTATGACCACTCGCATGGGATGCACGCAAGCAAAATCCGACGAATAACCACTTCATTTTCCCGAATCTACCAACGTTCGACTCGATTCTATTGCAATTTACGTCGTGATCTGCTATAATCGTCTCAAACCAAGATAGGAGGCCGACCATATGTCCGATAAATCCATGCTGGGCGAGCGCATCAAGGAAAGAAGAAAAGCCCTTGGAATGACCCAAGCTCAGCTTGCCGACCGCTTGCACGTGACCAACAAAGCGGTCAGCAAATGGGAAACTGAGGATGCCAATCCCGACATCTCACTTTTGCCCGCACTCTGCGAGGTATTACGGATCAGTGCCGACGAGCTGCTGAACATATCCTCCGCCTCGGATGCGGTAGTCGCAGAGCCGGCCCCCGCTCCCCGTGCCGAGACGAACAAAATGACCGCCTGGGACAGGTGCAAATACGGCTTTACCGTGCTTGGGATCGCCATTACCGCTATTTTGACCTTCTTCGGCCTTTTCTCCACTCTGCTGGCATTCAATCGGGAACAGGTAGCCGACGCAACCGGAAATGCCAATGATCAACCGATGCTGATCATCTTTTCCACCATCCTGATGCTGGTATTCAGCTTCCTGTGTATTCGACTGATCAAGCGGCTGAACGTGATCCACATGACCTTTGCGCTGGATCGGCTTTCCAAGCTCCGACAGCTTGCCGCAGAGAACAACATGACGCTCTATCACGACCTCCCTCCGGCAAAACAGAAGGAATATATGCGAAATTACCGCAAAACCACGCGACCTCTTTTCCTTCTGCTATTCGGATGCATCGCTTTACTGGCTCTTCTCTTTTCACTGCGATGGATCATTTGGTGGGCTTGGTGGATAGATATGCTCTTCTACCTGCTGGGCATCGGAGGCACTTACGGCTTCTGCATTATTCTGTTTTTTATGCGGAGATCCTATTTCAAATCCGTGGCTATTTATATCTGAATCTAAAACACACCCGTTTTGAGAACACTCAAAACGGGTGTGTTTTGGATTGTCAGAGAAAAAACTCCAGAAGCCGCTCTCCCTCTTCTCTTCCACGAAGCTCTACCGAGCGGATGGTGCGGTTTTCGTAGGTGGTGTAATAGTAGATCCCCAGACCGGCGTTGATACAGGAGGAGTAGCGGGTATATTCCGGTCTTCCGTCGTCCAGAATCACACCGCCCCGCACCATTTCCACCGAAGAAAGCAAGTGAAAAAACTGATTCACGCAAGCAGACTCCTCCACAAGCTCCGTCAGTTGGGAATGATGGAGCCAAAATGCCGCACGGACAAATCGGGAGGAGGAAGAGCAATCCCCCGGCAGGCCGATAGCTCCCATCCCCGCACCGAAGGGGGCGATTCCGTCGATCCCGCTCAACCGATTGTCGGGCGGTGCAGCCGTCAAATGCAAATACCGGCAGAGATTCGCCCGATGAAAGGAAAACGGTGGCTCGTTGGTCAATACGCCAATCGGATTATCATAGATCTTCACCCCGTCGGAGGTAGGCTCCACCACAATAGACAAGCTACTGTCAGCAATATGCCAATGCAGCGGAGTGAGCGGCAGATGATCACTGAACGGAAGGTTTATCATACGGGTCTTGGCCAGCAACGCTTTCACCTCCGTCACCGATCGACAATGGCAAAGCAGCCATGGAATCAGCTCGAACGGGCTGATATTGCGCCGTGCCTCGGAGGGCTCGGCAAAATAATACGCACTTTTCGGAAAATGCAAGCCGGCAATACACAAACCATACTCGTTAGCCGCCTCAGCGTAGAGGGGATAGCCGTCGGTCACAGTCGCCATACCAATGATGGCGGGATGCTCGGTCATCGGTGCATC
Source organism: Clostridia bacterium (assembly GCA_017453085.1). Lineage (GTDB taxonomy): Bacteria > Bacillota > Clostridia > Oscillospirales > CAG-272 > CAKSQF01. The sequence continues at coordinate 810 of JAFTKV010000278.1, read as the reverse complement.
GCAACGAAAATGGAAGGGATAATTGCGCGGCGTAATCACCACCCGCTGACCGAAGTCGTACTCCAAATCGAGGTTTCTACCGAAATAGAAATCGGCGGCTTTCATTGCGATACTCGTACACATCAGACATTCTCTCCGTGGCCGGAATAGTAAAAACAGTATGCGCAATCTTAAGCCGATTATACTTCGACGGGATGAACTGCGCAGCAAGCATAAGGATCAGCCAAGTAGGACGGATGATATGAGATTGAATCCATCAAAATTTAGAAAAGCCAAAATCCAAAAAGGAGTATTCGATATTCTCCTCACTTATAAATTTTTTCAGACAAGCAATCAAATCACAAATGCCCTGTCTGCTCATTTCCATAAACTCATTTTGTTGATCGGCAGAACCGATGTAATCGACACAATTCAAAGGATAGCTGTCGGTAAACTCTCCTGCTACGATAGTACCTCTGGCTTCATAAAGCGGTTTGCCGGTATCTCTGTAATAATAGGAGGAAATGTACTCATATTCACCCGTATGCGTTTTGGGAACCAGTATATAAAAGTTAATACTAAAGGTCTCATCCAAAACGCTATGCAAGCAAAACTCTATGGTTTCAGAATCGCCCCAATAATATAGCGAAAAATCATCCGAGCCGTATCCGCCGTAATGATCGGCAGATTTTGAATAATAGCAATAATCACCATTAATGGTGCCGTTCTGAATGACATAATCCTTCAGGTATCCGTAGATATCTATATCTTTGGGCAAATCGTCCGTTTGCGGAGTAACGGTAGTTGTCGGGGTAACGGTAGCAGCAGACT
>JAFTKV010000038.1 GCA_017453085.1 Clostridia bacterium | reverse complement strand
GGATAGAATGCGGCCTTGACGCCTGCAATCTGCTCGGGCGTGGCATCATCCGGCACACCCCGTTCGATTAATTTGCCGATTCCGTTGCCAACAAATCGACGCACTTCCTCTAAAGTCCGCTCGGGCAAGCCATTGGCAGTCAACGCAAAATTGAGACTGTTCTTCAGATCCTCCAGTGTGTCCAGGATCGTGCCGTCCATATCGAATACGATCAATTTGATCATTGGGAAATCTCCGTTTCGTTTTCGTTGTCCTTATTGTACACTTTTTTGGTTTTCCTGTCAATGTTATTTTTTCACAAATCGGAATTCCCCTACGCCCGAATTTTGGCGTAGGGGATACATCGCGTGATTATGCCTTCTCGATGACCGTAATATCTGCGGGCGAGATCCCTGCCTGCTCCCAGACAATCTCGGTGATCTGAGACAGCTGAGAGGGCAGCAGCCCGTCGCTGCGGACGATGATGGTTGCCGCGCTGTTGCTCACCACCGCCACGCATTCCTCAAAGCCCTTGGCCTTCAGCAGCGTTTCGATGTTGGCTTCGTTCTCGATGTCCAGTGCCAGCTGCTCAATGGCAGCGTAGGCCTCGGCCTTTGCTTCCTCGGTGGCATCGGTGCTGGCGGTGATCTGGTTCAGCACCTCCATTGCCTCGTCCCGTGCCCGGGAGCGGTCGATTGCAGCCATGGCGAAATAGGAATCCGCTTCGTTTTCCGTGCCTGCGTCGGTATTATCGCCCTGCTGATCGCCCGATTCCACGCCTCCCGAGGTGTAGTAGGAGGGATCGTAGTCCTCATCGCTCGCCTCGGAGAAGAGTGCCCAGTTGAGCCAGACCGCTCCGCCGATCAGCAGCACCGATCCCAGCACCATCAGATTGCGCTTGAGATTTTTCTTCAGCGCGGCTCCCAGCTTTCCGAAGCCCGCTTTTACGGGCACCAATTTATTCTCGTTTTTCTCTGCTTTCATCAGTTTCATCTTCGTTTCCTCCCGAATGATCGTTGTACTGGATTATACGTCGCCAATATGGAAAATATTACCCTTCGCTGACAAAAATTCGGTGCGTGGGGAGCTCCAGCAGAGCCGACAGCATTGCAATGATCTCCTTGCGCTGTAATGAGCGATTTCCGCCCTTGCAGACCACCGCCACTCCCTTGATCTTGGGGGCGGTGCGGGAAAGCGTGACCGTTCCCTGCCCTCCGTCCGACTCCCGCACGGTGAGATAGTCGCCGCGCTCGCCCGCCAGCTCATCTGCATAGCTTTGCTCCAGCGTCAGCATCACGTGAACGTCGGACACTCCCTCCAGACGGGCGATCATCTCCTCCAGTCGGGTGGCCAGCTCCTTTTCGTAGGCTTCGAAGGAAAAGGACTCCTCGGGAATCGGCTGCGCTTCCTCGGCCTCCCTTCGTCCGCCGAGAAACAGCAGCATCACTCCTGCCGCCAGCCCGATTAACAAAAGCCCTAATCCCTTCACCGCCCGCAGTCGGGCAAGCAATTCTCTCATTCCGTATCTCCTTCCAGAACGTTCACACGCACCGGGCATTCCAACGATGCGGACAGATAGCGTTCGATCGCCGCCCCATCGCAGCTTTCTCGGATCGTAAGCTCCAGCCGATAGATGGTGATCGCCGACAGATCGGCAAGATCCAGCGTCAGCTTCACCGAGACGGCATCTCGGGACAGGCGATAGCGGGCGGCAACCAGATCGCCGATCTGATCGCTCATCGCCCGACCGATCTCCCCTACCAGCTCCTCCTGCGCCGAAGGCTCGGTTATCTCGTGCTCCGAATCCGGGGCGGACAGCGAATCGGTCAGCTCGCCTGCCAGCGAAAACAGGGGCAGAGTCAACATAAGAAGCAACGCAAGCCCCGCAACGTAGCGAATATACACGCGAAAACGGGGATCGGCGATCCGCAATATCAGCGACGCCGCCAGCGACGAGAGCATCGCGGTGAGTAAATAGCTTTTCAAGGCTTCCATAAATTCCTTTTATCCTATCGCCGAAGCGGCGTGGATCAACACTCCCAGCATGATCAGATAAAACACGCCGAACATCAGCAGCACGCCGATGAGAAAGCCGATCAGCTTATCGGCTTCTTCGAACAAGGGCTTTAGCCGTCCCGCATCCAGCACCTCTGCGGCGGTGGAGGCCATGGACAGGCTGTATTTGGCGGCAAACAGGGTGGTAAGCGGCACCAGCAGACTGGCCAGCAATCCCAGCAGCCCCACCAGCCCTGCCGTGGTCTTGACCAGCGACAGAGAGGTTGCCACCGTTCGGAGGGTATCGTTGAACAGACCGCCGATCATCGGCACCATATTGGAGGCGGCAAACTTGATCCCCCGCATAGACAGGCTGTCGGCAGATGCGGACAGCGAGGTCTGAAAGGACAGGATCAGGGTGATCACCGTCATGAACAGCACCAGCAACGTGGTGACGATCCTTCTGAGAAAGGCAAGAATGGGGCGCAGATTCAGCTCGGGGGAAGCCGAGGTCAGCATCGTGCCCCCAAAGGAGATCTGCAGCAGCGGAAAGAAGAGCGTATAGCAGAGCTTCTCGGTAATGGCCAGCAGCAGTCCCAGCCAGGTGGTGCCCGTCAGCGCAACGCCTCCGTTGCCCGACAGTAAAAACAGCCCGCACAAAGCGGTCATCAGACCGTTCATATAGCCGTTGATCTGCTCGATCACCTGTCGAGTCAGATCAAACAGCGAGTAGACCGACGTATAGATCTGCAGGGCGGCGATCAGCAGCAGCACGTATTCAAAGACCGCCGACTTGTCCGTGAAAAACAGCTCGCTCAACCGCTGCAGCACACCCGCCACCAGAATCAGCCCCAGCATGGAGGCAAACAGAGTCAGGCCGCCCGACAAGCCCTTTTTCGCCAGCGAGATGCAGAGCGACCAGAGATAGTCGGCATCCACCTCCCTCAGTACCGCCTCGGCACTTTGGGTGTCGTCGATCCCCTCCGGCAAAAGTGCACGGACGTCATCGGGAAGTCCGCCGAGAAGATCGCCGTACTCGTAGGCGGGCTCGTCTGCCCCGTCGTCGTAAACGGTCGCCGCCCGGGTGGGAAGTGCCGTCCACAGGATCAGCATACAGGTCAGCAGAAGATAGCAGGCATATCGCTTCATAGGGCGCATCACGGCAGCCTCATCAGCTCTTCCGCCAGCGTCAGCAGCTCCCGCAGCAGCGGAATAGATAGGACGATGATCTCGCATTTGCCCAGCATCTCCAGCTTGGCGGCAACCGCACTTTCCCCGCAATCTCTGCACAGATCGGCGGCGGTGGAGGAGATCAGCGCGATCCCCATTGATTTGAGCAGATACGGAAGATAGGAATTGAATTTTCCCAGCTCCAGCTCCTGCAGATAGGACAGAAACGGGACGATGGCAGCCAGCGCGGTCAGCGTTAATAGGATGGTCAGAGAGAGGCTCAGCGGCGGTGCCAGCTCGGGACTGAATCGGCGGATCATCAGCAGAAACAGCAGGATCGCCAGCGTGAGTCCGCAGACCGAAAGAAAGCTCATAAGTCGAACAGGGCGCGAATGGTCTGGAGTAGATTCGATATCTCGCTGACCAGCATCAGCATGATCAGCACTACGCCTGCCACGCTGACCAGCATGGACTGCTCTTCCCGTCCCGTTATGGACAGGATCTGACACGCCACGCTGACCAGTAGTCCCACCCCCACTATTCGAAAGATCAATCCCGTATCCATACACACCCTGCTCCTTCCTTCACGTCAGATCAAGATCAAAACCGCCATCGCTCCGCCCAACAGTCCCATCGTTGAATAGATCTGCCGCTTGGCCGGTATATTCTCTCGCTTCTTTTCAATGGCCGCTTCCAGCGTTTCCGCTATGAAATCGCAATCTGCGATCTGCTCCTGGTAGGACAGAGAGCCCAGTCTGCCCGCAAACTCCCGCAATGCCCCGTATGCGTCCGTGTCCAGAGACAGCGCCCCCCGCTCCTGCTCCAATGCTCGAACAAAGCCTCGCTCGGCGATCAGCCGATCCAGCCCCGCACGCCGAAAGGCGTCGTTCTGAAAGGAGGTGCAGATCTCCCCCACGGGAGCCTTGTAATAGCTGACCCTGCCCCGAATGTGGCGCACGAATGCCAGCATTCCCTCGCACAGCGACAGCGAGCGGGTCACCCCTCCCGCAAGAGCCATTCCGCCTGCCGTACAGCAGACGAAGATCAAAAACAGTCCCAGGTATCTCACCGCAATCCTCCTTCGGTCAGGACAAGGACAATGCGTCCCTGTCGTAATAGCAAAAGCGAAGCTGATCCGCCGTGCGGGACAGCCCCACGTATCGGTCAAACACGCAGGCGCGATGGAGCATCCGTATGTTGGGGCGGCGCAGCAGCTGCCCGATATCTCCTGCATGTGCGGAGGCCAACAGCGGAACGCCTGCGTTTTCAACCGCCAGCAGAGCCAGTGCCTCCTCCGTCGTGCCGATCTCGTCACAAACGATGTATTGTGGGTTCATAGTGCGGATCGCCAGCTCAATTGCCTTCCCTTTGGGATAACCGCTGTACAGGTCGATGTGATCTGCCCTGCAGAGTGCCTCGCTTGCAAGCTCCGATCGGCTGTCGATCACAGCTACCCGAAGATCGGCCTCCTCCGACAGCACCATGGCAAGATCCCGCAGCAGCGTGGTCTTGCCCACTCCGGGAGGGGAGTAAAACAGATAGCTTTCCCGAAAACCGCCCCGACGGAGCTCCCGAAAGACCGGACGGCTCACCTGCCGCACGGGAGCGGGAATGCGAATGCACAGCGAGACGATGTCGCTGACGTTACTGACCGTTCCCGTTTCGCAGATGGCTCTTCCTGCAACTCCCACCCGCACTCCACCGGGCAGAGCGATATATCCCTCTCGGATGGTGTCCATATGGGAATGGAGCGAGCGATCGCACAGCGATACGACCGCCTCTGCCACCATATCGGAATCGGTATACAGCGAGGTCAGGCGATTAAAACCGCCTTCTACCGTAGTCAACGCCAGCCGCCGTCCCGCGCGGATCCGCACCTCGCAGATCTCGCCCCAGGTTTGCTCCCCTCGTGCAACCGCCTGTAAAATGGCAGGCGGCAGACGCTTGAGCACGGTCAGCAGTTCGTCAGTCATTTCTCTCCCTCTTTTCTATGGCATTATATGTGACCAAGCGAATAGATAGAACATCGCTATCATCTCCAATCATCATCGATACCACAAAAAAACGACCCTTTCGGGTCGTTTTTTAGGGATTATTCAGATTTCTTCTTTTTCAGAAGCAGTAGGATAACGATCACGGCAACAACCGCTGCGGGGATGCCGATCAGCGCGATCCACAGGGCAGAACCGCCACTCTCGCCGTCGGCAGGATCGCCCGTGCCTTGGGGCAGGTCGATAGAGGTGGTGGGAGTTGGCGTCTTGTTCACTCCTTCAGTCGTGGTGACGGGATCGACCAGCGGCTCCTTCTCGGTTCCCGCGGTGGGCGAGGTAGCCGGCGGATCGGTCTTGGACGGAGTTGTGGTCGGCTTTTCGGTCGTCGTGGGAGTGGGAGTGGTATCCGGAGTCGTAGTGGTGACCGGTTCCGTAGTGGTCACCGGCTGAGTGGTCGTTACGGGTTTAGTGGTGGTAGTCACAGGCTTGGTGGTGGTCACAGGCTTGGTGGTGGTCACAGGCTTGGTTTCGGGAGGAGGCGTGGGATCAGGCTCATCCGCTCCCTCTTCCAGAATGAACTCGGTCAAAAGGTCGACCCGCTTCCAGTCGATCCAGTAATAGCCCGACTGAGTCGCAGTAATGGTTTCACCCGATTTATACAGAGCGGATCCACCGTCCGTCCAGCCCAGTGCCTCAAAGCCGTCGGCGTGTACGTCGATCTTGGGCAACGTAACCTTTTCGCCCGGATCGGCAACGATATACTCGTCGCCTACCTTCAGAACGAGCTGTCCCTCGGTGGGAACCTCCTCAGCCATGCGAACCTTGAGGTAGCTGGAACGGTAATAGTTATTCTCATGGTTGATACCCACCATATAGATCACGTTGACCGCCCCCGGCCGTGTATCCAGCATTCCGCGAGGGATAGTCACGGTGGCGGGAGTATTCATATCCAGCACATTCTTGCCCACTAGCTGACCGTTGACGTAGATCAGCATATAGCGGTGCGAGGTATGCTCCGTGCTCACCGTCAGCTTCAGATTGTCCTTTCTGGAAAGATCGTACAGGTGGTCTGCCGCCGCGCCCTTTACCGTCAAGCTGTCTGACGGAAGCGATGCACCGTCGGCATAGCTCAGCTGCATCCTGATCTTTTCGCTGGACTGCAGTCCTCTATCCTCCATATTGGGATCGCGCATAGACCACTGGGCATCCAGCCACTTGATCCGTCGGTTCAGCCAGGAGATCAGAGTGGAATACTCCGATGCAAAGCTCTGACATTTGCCGCCGATGTACCAGTTTTTCGGTGCGCCGAAATGGTCGAAATTGGCTTTTGCTTCAACTGCAATGTAGTTGTTCCACTTGGGCAGTGACTCCATGTAAACGTCCAGCAGAGGCTGGATCTCCTGCCAGCGCTCCTCTACCAGCGAAACGAAGTAGGGGTCGCCGCACAGCTCCTTCCACCATTCCGCTCTGTTATTCATATAGAACCAACGCTCGGGATTCATCCATTCATCGGTGAGAGTGACCTGGTTGCCGGAGCTGCCGTCAAAGTCCCAGCAGGGACCGAAATAGATGGTGCCGTCCTCAATATAGAGGAAGATACTCAGCCAGCCGAACTCGATGTTTTTGAACAGATGGAAGATCATGAAATAGTCGATCAGCGACTGCATATCCACGAATTCGCTGTAATGGACGCCTTCATTGGTACAGAAGGTTTCGGAATAGAAGGCCTCCTCCATATCGGCTATGATCCCCTTGACGTAGTTGAACATCTCGGGATTGGTGTCCAGTGCCGAGGGAGAGTCCATCTGGATCTTGATGCCCTTCCCCGTGGTAAACTTGGAGGTATCGCCATCCTGTCGCATATCGTATTCCAGCAGATAGCCCGACGTAATGTCAACGTCTGACATATCAATGTAATCGGAGATCTTGTAGCCACGGAATGTTCCCGTGGTGACCCAGGAAAGATCGCTTTCCATAGCGTTCTTCAGCTCCTTGGTCTGCTCCTTGGTCATGCCCTTAGCCAGAGCAATGGTCTCCGCTACGGTTTCGGCACGATCCTCCCAGTCGGTGATATCCACCCGATCGCCCTCAATGCGGATGCTTTCGCACAGAGTGTACAGACCCTGATACTCGCCGTTGAGATAAACGACAACCCATCTAGACTGGGTGTAGGAAAGGCCCATTGCACCCGACAGGTCGTAGGTGAGCTTGTTACGCATATTGGTAACGTCGTAATAATTGGCAATCAGCACCCAATGCTTGCTCTTGCCCATGCCCAGCATATTCACCTTGGTATCCAGCTTGATCTTATAGGAATACTTTCCGGAATCGCCCAAACGGTTGGGAGCGGTCTCGTAGGTGGAGTTGCCGCGGCAACGGATCTCGATATCGCCACCCTCTTCGGTGGTGTACAGATTGGTATAGTCGGCGTAACGGTCGGTCAGCTCGATGGACATCGTTGCGCCTTCGTATTCCTTCTTGGTGACCGGCTTTTTGCTATCGGTATACAGGTTCACCCGAGGAAGCGCTTCCTTACCGGAGGACGCTTCGGACGTGGTGCTTGCTACCGCCGAAAACGCTGCGCCGATCCCGTCGCTCATCGGGATAAGAAAGGCGATCAGCACCAGCAGCGCGGTGATTCGAATCAGATGTTTACTCATTGAATGCCTCCATAGGAAGAGATCTCAAGGATCGCCAGCTGCAGATTTTGCTTGCCCGGAAAATCCTTGGCAGGAACGGTATTGACGTAGAAGATTCGCTTGCCGTCCGACGATGCACAGAAGCCGGGACTGTATGCGTAGCGGGATTCTACGTTGGTTTGGTAGTAGAGCGGATTCTGGATCGCCGTCCAAGTCTTGCCGTAATCGAAGCTGATCAGCAGATCGGCAGCCTTTTCGTCGGTTTCGTTATAGTTGAACATCGCGGCCACGATCAGCGTTCCGCAATCACCGCCGGCGGGTGTCCATACGCAGTAGGGAGCAGAGCCAAAGCCCTCTCCGCGCTTCGTCACCACGGGCTGACCGATGTCGGAAGGATTCCAATCGTTCAGATCGTCGGTGATCTTGAAGTGGATGGCATTATTGGGCTTGCCTACGATCTCGTAGGTAGCAAGGTATCGTCCGTCCCCCAGGCGGGTCACGGTGATCATACCCGGACGAAGACTCTGCTGTTCCGCTGCCACCACGTCCCTGGTTTCGCTCCAGTTAATACCGTCGGTGGAATAGCGGCAGACCAGCTTCTGGCTGTGGACTTCCGCTTCCTTTTCATCGGAATAGAAGCACCAGAGCTTGCCGTCGTCGTCACACAGCAGGAAGGGCTCCCACAGTCCCTTGGACAGGCCGCCCGAGGTAGAGAAGCCGTCCGCCGAATCCACGGTGGAGACCAGCTTCCAGCTGGCACCGAAATCGGTACTCTTGTAAATGACCATATTGGTCTTGGTAGTATCAGAATTGCGGACACAGCCTGCCAGCAGGATCGTTCCTTCCGCCAGATCGCCCACCTGACAGGGCAGCTCGAAGAGCATAGGCTGCCAGTTTGCCACCAGATTCTTCATCTGCGAGGAAACCGAGCCTACCTGCTCCCAGGTCTGACCGAAGTCTGTGCTGCGGTGGATCAGATACTTATCCACGTCCAGCGATTCGGAGGTGGCCAGCAAAACGCCGTTGAAATCGCCGTTGTGAGAAAGCTCAATGATCCGTCCGT
>JAFTKV010000277.1 GCA_017453085.1 Clostridia bacterium | reverse complement strand
TGTACAGACCATAGGTGCCGTCCAGCAGCTCCACGTCCTCGTATGTGCCGAGGTTCAGAGCAAACAAATTGCCCTGCATGACACCCTCGCCGCCCATGACGCGGATGGTAGCGGAGCCGGAGATCTCAGCAGCCAGGGAGCCGTCGGATTCCAGAACGTAGTCGCCGCCATGCACAACCTTCTCGAAGAAGGAGCGCAGACCACGGATTGCCTCGCCGGTCGCCGCAGCATTGGCGGCTTTGTCCACTTTGGACAGGGTAACATCCAGAATGTCAGACAGCAGAGATTCAACGTCTACCGTCTTTTCGATTTCCAGAATGAGATAGTTGTTAAGATAATCCTTGATGATATTCGCAGCCTCGTCGAACTTGGCCTTGAGCTGTTCTTCGCTCAGACCATCATCAATGCCGGGGTTGGTACCCAGCTTGGAAATGATCGACAGATCTGCAAGCAGTTTGTTCAGTGCCATACATTATGCTCCTTCTGCGTTCAGCGCCCTTTGCAGAGAGCCGTTTCCGCTGCCGCCCTGGACGGGAATTTCTTCCGAAGTGGTCTCGGTACTCATGTTGGTGCCGGTGTCAACCGGAGGCGGTACCATAGCTTCTGCAGCAAAGTCGTCAAGCAATTCCTGTTTCTTGGGAATGTAGCCGTTGGGCAGGCGCTCGACATACTGCTTCTTGGTAATCATGTTGTTCATCATCAGATTATCCATCGTCTGCATAGATGCCATTTCAGACCAGTAAGAGGATGCACCGGCTTCCTGCTCGATGGTCAAGGGGATCTCCTTCAGCTTGGAGAAGTCGAAAGGCTGGGTAAAATCCTGCTGGGGCAGATTCATGCCGAGGGGCTGTTCACCGGCCTTATCCATATCCATGCTCATTTCCACCATACGGGTACCGTAGCGGACAGACATAATATCGATCCAGATCCTGCCTGCATCCTCAAGGCACTGGTAGTCGTTCTGCTTCGTCAACTCCATGGGAGTATTTGCGGCACGCTGCAGGGCGATGATGGCGGAGGTATTGTCCGGGCGGCTGTCGCCCATGGCAACATCGGAGGCACCCAAAAGGGAGTGTGTCTTATCGAAAGACAGCTCGATAAACTGGGCAATCTGAGGGCTGATAGAGGCACCGTCAAGCACCTTTGCAACCTGGTCTACATTGCCCTGCACACCGACGGCGGTACCCACGCTGCCATCCCAGCGGGAAATGCGGTTGCGGTCGTAAATAACCTTCGGGAAAGCGGTGGTAAGCAGAGAAATGCCGACCAGGGCGAACATCTTGTTGATGAACTTCTGGTTTGCCAGCAGACCGGTGACCATAGCCTGTCCATGGTAGCAGTCCCGGACATAATCCCAGTTGATCCAGATCAGCGGATAGAGTGTGTATTCGGTGTCGTAAGCCTCCCGCAAGATGCCCTGTTCGGTGGCCTCGATACACCAGATCGTGCCGGTGTCCCGGTTTCGGAAGTAATATGTAACGACCGTCACCTTATCATCGGTGAAATTGTCGTACTTATTCTGGAATTTATCAGAATCCGGCTTGATGCTTTCGATATCCTCGATTTCACACAGACCGGCTTCTTTGTACTGCTCTGCGCGGTACTGTACCTCGTCCACCATTTCCCGGCGGTAAATGATGATAAACGGCTGTCGCTGCACATCCCTACAGTTGGGATTGCCAAACATGACACGGAGGTTGTCGATGATCTCAGCGACGATCTCGCCCTTTACGTCCTGACCGTTCTCGATGGTGGGGTCAAAATAGAAGTGCATACAGCCGTCACCGCAGACGGCAGCATTACGCAAAAATTCCCGGTTCTTTGCTACAATGCGGTTCCGTTTGATGATGGCGGCGAACTGCTGGCTTACAATATCCGCAATCTTTTCCAGCTCCTTCATGGTGAGCTTGGATGTGGAGGGCATGGGGATTGCCCGGATCACCAGATTGTCGGATGTGATGGTGGAAACCTGGAAATTGATTACGCGCTTGAACATATTGTAGGTAGGGGTCGGCAGGCCGTTTGCCTCCACGCCCTCCCACTGATTACCGATGAAGAAATTCTCGTTGACGGTAACCTGGTCATAAAGACCGATGTTCTCGTTGAAGCTGTAGCCCTTCTCGAAACGCTTCCAGATTTCTTCATGGGTAGGGATTTTGAATTTCTTTGCCATTAACTTGCCTCCTTATTGCGGCCCTTTTTGATCGCTACAAGAGGGTCGTAATCGAAGATGGAAGCAAGGCCGGTTGCAAATTCGTTGACCTTATCTGCGGCCTGCTGAGCCTGGGGATAGTCCAGCAGCAGACCTTTTACCTGTTCAGACACGGCATTTCTCGTTTCGATAATAGCGTCGTGATGCCGTTTGAACCGTTCTGCATTTACTTCGTCTTGCCGCTTAAAACGCTCATTGATCTTTTCGCCGAAATCATCCAGCAGATCGTTAACATTCTCCTCGACTTCCTCCCGGCAGTCTGCATCCTCAACCTTGCGGTCGATATACTGCAGCATGGCGCTGAAACGGTGGTTAACATACCGCTTTTCCAGAAAATAGAGGACAAAAAGGACGATTTGTGCCACAAGCACAACAGTCAAAAGAATCATGGAGATAAAATCCATGGGTATCTCCTTTCAGAAATAGGGAGGCCGGAGCCTCCCTATTGAGCATAATTAGGCCGTAATCTCGTTGTAGGTGGCGGCACTATGGAACTTGCCGTCTGCAACAGCGCAGCAACGGAAAATGTCGCCCTTGGAAACAGCGACGGCAGCGCTGTAAACCTTGCGGTCAGCGGACAGGTACCGGGGATCGGAACCGTCCAGGGTGTAGTAGACTACGCCCTCATTAGAGGTAACGGTGGCCTTGCCCTCTGCGATAGCCACGGTGGGGGTAGCAGTTACGACAGAAGCGGCGCAGGCGACAGCGGCACCAGCAGCCAGACTGGGCATGACGAAAGCATCGAACTTGGAACGGTACTGCAGGCGGTCGCCGTCCATGTTTTCGGAATCCTTGATGCCACGGAAGGTGTTAATCTTCTCGGGGGCGATGATGGAATCCTTGCAGAAGATGGCGAAGTAGCAGTTCTCGGGGAACTTACGTGCGGAGACAGGCTGCACAACCAGGCCGTCGAACTTGCCGACGGTACCCTTGGGCAGAGTTTCGCCGCCCAGAGAATCCAGGCCGACCCACTCGGGAGCCAGCTTCAGAACCTTCAGATAGGGACGGGCGATGTACAGGGTGCCGTCAGTCTCGGGAACGTCCTCGTCGATCATTGCATCGTGCAGATCAATGATCTGCTCAATGATGGTAGCCTTGGTGGGCGCTGCTGCCAGACCCATGTGAATACCGGCTTCGGTACACCACTTCAGCAGACGGTACTTGTCCTTACGGGGACGAATACGCTTGTCGGTGTAAGCCTTCATGATGGCACCGGCCTTCTTGATGTTGAACTGGGCATCGTTGTTGCCACGGTCAACAGAGCGATCCAGAGAAATGTCCTGGGTCAGCTTGAAGGTGTAACGATGGTCGCCGACCTCGATAACCTTACCGAAGCGGGAGCCGGTAGAAGGGTCAACGGTCTTGTCGTAGTTGTTCAGATCGGTGGTTGCGATCTCGTAGATATGTACGGTGTCGCTGCCGCTGAACTCGGCATCGATATTGTGGTTAAATGCGTGTTCGGTTACGGACTTACCGGCGAAATACTTCGCCAGAGCGGTACGGAACTTCTCACCAAAATGGATAGTTTCAGCCATAGTGGGTTATCCTTTCCGGCACTTATCCGAAAAGTGCCTTTTCAAAAACGTCGTAGTCGCTCTTAGGACTGCGACCGCCGGAATCACGCTGGGAGCCGGGAGAACGCTTCTTGTTCTTGTCATTCTGTGCCTTGGCGGCAAGCTGACGTTCCAGCTCCTTGATTCGGGCGGAATCCTGAGCTTTTTCGTACTTGCGGTAGGCAGCGGAAAGGGTCATGCCGTTCTGGATGTCGGGAACCAGTTTGTCCACCAGTTCCTCGGTAAGCTCCACTTCGGGATATTCCCGGGCGAAGTCCTCAAGATCCCGCTTTGCACGGGCCTCGGCATCGGTTTC
>JAFTKV010000276.1 GCA_017453085.1 Clostridia bacterium | reverse complement strand
GCTCTAAAATTGCCGCCTGCCTGTCCTCGGTGTTCTATCTGGGACAGCTGCTGTCGGGCATCGTGGGTCTGCCCCTTCTCATGATCTGGTTCTTCGCCATCATGACCTACGTGGTCTACTTCTACTATCTGTTCCTTCTGTATTCCTGCTATATGCACATCGTCTATGCGGACGAAACGCCGAAAGAGGTCTTCAATCCGCTGATGCGCCTGCTGGATAAAATGAAGAAAAACAACGATTCTTCCGCTAAATAAGGATCTATTTTCCGAAAGGAGGGTGTTTTGTGGGACTGCAATACCTTGTCATCGGTTGCTTTTTCCTGCTCAATCCCTATTTCAGCATCATTGACGTCATTCCCGATTTTATCGGCTGCATTTTCCTTCTGAAGGGGCTGTCCAAGGTCTCCAGAGTGTCCGAAAGCTTTGCGGACGCCCAGCGTCAGTTCCGTCTGCTGCTGGTGGTCACGCTGGGGCGAATCTTCACCGTTCCGCTGATGGCCAATACCGACGAGCTGTGGCCGCTGATCGTGGCTCTCTGCTTCGGTCTGGGCGAAGCCTATCTCTCGGTGCGCGGTTTCTTCGGCATCTTCGACGGTCTTTCCTACACTGCAAGCTCCCCCGAAAGTGCGCTCTACGTTAAATGGAAGGAGACCCGTCAGTTTACGGCATTCTTCCTGATCGCCAAGCAGGTGCTCTGCTTCCTGCCCGAGCTTTCTCTGCTGGCCAACAGCGATACCGGCGTGGTCACCCCCGAGGGCGTCCGATCCTTTGCCAATTACCGCCCGATCTTCACCGCGCTGGCAATGGTGATCTGCCTGTTTATGGGCATCGCCTGGTTCGTGCAGATCCGCACCTATCTGAAGCGGATCAAGCTGGACGAAGCCTATCAGAGCCATCTGCAGAGCCTGTATCAAAGTCGCTATACCGGCGTTTCGTCGGTCTACGTTTCCGCCAATCTGCGGACTGCCATGACCCTTCTGATGGTAGCGGCCGTTCTGTCGCTGGAGCTGATCTTCGACGGCGTCAACTATCTGCCCCATCTGATCAGCTGCATTTTCTTCGGCATTGCCGCCTATAAGTTGGCAAACCTGCCCGGTGCAGATCTTCCCTCTGCCAAACAGACCGGCCTCCTTGCCCTGCTGTACGGCGTGCTGAGTCTCCCTCGCTTCGTGTACAGCATCCTCTTCAGCAATCAGATCTTCGGTGAATACCTAAACTCCACCGAAGAAGGCCTGCAAGTCGCCTATACCGAGATCCTGCAGGAGTATCTGCTCCGTGATTTCGAGATCATCTACGGCTGGTATGCACAGATCGCCATGGCCGCTGTGGAAGCGGTTCTGATGATCCTTCTGCTGCGGGCACTCTACAATCTTCTGAAGGAAGCGGCACAAAAGCACACCCGTCTGTCGATCCCTGCACCCGCCGGCCCCGAGGGATTGGAGCATTACCCCCAGCCCAAAGACGAGTTTGCCGTCTCCTTCGGCAGACTGCGCATCGTTTCGCTGGTGCTGGGCGTTTTGGCCGCCGTATCTATGGTGTTTGCCGTTATTGCACTGGCCTACTTCCCTTCCTTCTGGCTGATCGACGCCCTGCTCCGCGTGAGTTGGGTGATCACCGCCTATCTCCTCATCTCTAAGCTGAGAGATGAAATCGAATCCCATTATTCCATTACGATCCGTGAGGATCTGCACGATCTGACTCATTAAACGAATATGAAAACTTCTATCAAACGTCTCCTGTCGGTGCAGGACGTCTCCTGCTTCGGCAAATGCTCTCTGACCGTTGCTCTCCCCATCGTCTCGGCGATGGGGGTGGAGTGCGCGGTTCTCCCCACCGCAGTCCTTTCCACACACACGGGCTGCGGTTTTCGTGATTATACCTTTCACGACCTCACCGAGGATATTCCCGCCATCGCAAAGCATTGGGAGAGTCTCGGTCTGACCTTCGACACGCTGGCGAGCGGTTACATCGGCTCTGCCCGTCAGGCTGAGCTGGTGAAGGATCTCTTCGACCGCTTCGGCAAGGGGGCTGTCCGTGTGATCGATCCCGTTATGGGCGACCACGGCAGCTATTACGCCGGCTTTGACCGCAAGTTCACCGAAAGCATGAAGAAGCTCTGTCAAGGCGCAGATCTCATCGTTCCCAACCTGACCGAGGTCTCCTTCCTGCTGGATATCCCTTACTGTCCCGATGCAGACGAAGCTACGCTCCGCCGTCTGCTCCCCCGTCTTTGCGAGGAGGTAAGCTGCAAGGCCGCCGTCATCACCGGCGCACGCCCCGATCCCGCGCATCAGGGAGCCATCGGCTATATCGCCGCCACCGGCGAGTTCTGCACCGCCTACAACGATCACGTGGACGGCGCCTACCACGGCACGGGCGATATCTTCGCCTCGGTGCTGGCAGGCGGGCTGACCCGCGGAATGTCGCTCTCCCACAGCCTCCAAACCGCCGTGGACTTTACCCTGAGCTGTATCCGTCACACCATCGGCGACGACGCCCATTTCTACGGCGTCCGCTTCGAGGAAGCTCTGCCCGAGCTGATGGCAGAGCTGTCCTGAGCCTGTTTTTTCCCGATACGGAAATAATTTTGTCTTTCCTTTTGTGCACCATTCCGTTATAATAGTTGTATACTGACCGTAGAGCTGTCTCTGCAGAAAGGGAGTGTACATAATGGAGTATTTACGGATAGACGAAGATAAATTGAAAATTACCCTGACCGAGGAGGATCTGCTCTTCTACGGCATGGATCTTGCCTCCCTCAGCTATTCCAGCACCGAGACCAGACGGGCGTTTTGGGCGATCCTGGACGATGCCAAGCACGCTACCGGCTTTGATGCCGCTGCCACGCGGGTGTCCGTGCAGATCTACGCCTCCCGCTCGGGTGGCTGCGAGATGTTCGTGATGGGTGCAGGAGAGGAAGATCCTGCGACCGAGTGCTTGCTGTGCGACGAAATCGACGGCGACGGTAGCTGCGCCGCCCTTTCCCGCACCGGCTCTCAGCTGACCGTCCACCCTGCCGCATCCCGCCACTTCAAGCGGGCGATGGGCGAGTTTGGCAAGCTGGCCGACCTGCTGTCGGTCTGCCGCGCACTGACGGTCTGCGGCTACGACGGCGACAGCTCCGCCTGGCAGATGGGGGAGCGTTACTACCTGCATCTGTCGGGCAGCCGCGGCGGGCGGGGAGGCAACGACCGGGTCAACGGATCGGGCGTGATCTGGGAATTCGGATCGGCCGTCAAGGATTTGTCGGTTTCCTATCTTGCCGAGCACGGCAAATGTATTTGCAATACCCGCGCAGTTCATCGGCTCGCCCCTATGGCTACCTGATCTGCGAGGCTGAAAGGATGGTTCAAATGACACTGGATGAGCTACGCACCGCCTGCGAGGGCTGTCAGAAATGCCCGCTGGGGAAAACCCGCACCAATTCGGTTTTCGGCACCGGCAATCCGAACGCCGTGCTGATGTTCGTGGGTGAAGCCCCGGGCGAGAGCGAGGATCTGTCCGGCATCCCCTTCGTGGGACGGGCAGGCAAGCTGCTGGACAAATATCTGGAGTACGTGGACATCCCGCGGGAGGACGTGTACATCGCCAACATCCTCAAATGCCGTCCGCCGCAGAATCGGGACCCGCAGGAGAGCGAGCAGGATCTTTGCATCGACTACCTGAGAGAGCAGGTGCGGATCATCCGCCCCAAGATGATCGTTTGTCTGGGACGGATCGCCGCTATGCGTCTCATTAAACCCGATTATAAGATCACCCGCGAGCATGGGATCTGGGTGCAGAAGGGCGCATTTGAAATGACCGCCGTCTACCATCCCTCCCTTCTGCTTCGGGGCAACACGACCTATAAGGAGCAGATGCTCACCGATATGAAGGTCGTGGCCGAAAAATATCGGAAATATAAGAATCTGTAAACCATCCAACCATCACCCGACGTTCTCCCGTCGGGTGATGGTTTTTGGAAGAAATTCATCGGCGATATTGCATCTTCAACAATCCCTGCACGGTCTTTTTGTTGATTTTTACTCATTTTCTTCAAAAATAGCAAATAAAGTCATACAATTAGCAAGAACGAACCTTTACAAGACGACTGTAATATGGTATAATACAGTTAACCTGCCAAACTATTTTGTTGAGTTGGCAAAAGGAAATCATCGGCATCTGCCCGAAAGGAGTACTGATTAGTATGAAAAAATTGCTGTGGCTGTTGATGCTTCTTCCCTGCGTGCTTGCAACGGGATGCGGCTCCGACAGCGAAACGCCCGATCAGACCACAGTTGACGACCCGTCTCAGGTCACCACGACTGTCACTGACGGCAACGGCAACCCCACAACCACCACCAAGCCCAAGGACACCGAAAAGGTTCCCGTAACCAAGGATCCTGTGGACGAAGGCCCTCTGCCTACCTCCATTGAGCTGGATCGCATCCGCGTGCAGCTGCTCAGCGACCGTCTGGTTCGTATCGAGGTCAAGGGCTCCAAGGGATTTGAGGATCGCGCTTCCTTCACCGTACAGAAGAGACGGGGATGGGAAGAGGTCTCCTATACCTCCGAGACCGTAGACGGCTTCACGGTGATCTCCACCTCCGCCTACAAGGTCTATATTCCCGAGGGCGCAAAGACTCCTGCCGGCTGCTACGTGACCGACACGGAGGGCAACACCCTGTGGAACTACGAGTCCAACACCAACAGCAACGTGTACCTGCCCTCTCCCTCTGACGAGCTGAACAGCTGGTACTTCACCGACGCTCCCCGCGTAATTCCCTCCGAGAACGGCTACTCGGTTGCTGAGGATTACGAGCGCAACAACGGTTGGGATATGTCCAACGACGCGACCGACCTGTTCGTATTCCTGCCTCAGGGCAATTACGAAAACTTCACCTCCGACTTCGTTGAGCTGACCGGCTCCTCCGAAATGGTCACTCTGAAGATGCTGGGCTACTGGGACTCCCGTTGGTACGCCTACAACGAGCGGACCGCTCTGAAGCAGATCCAGGACTATCTGGACCGTGGCTACTCCATCGACGTGCTGGTTATCGACACCGACTGGCGTGCCACCAGCGACAGCGGTATCGGCTACGATATCAACACCGAGCTCTTCCCCGACATGGCGCGCTTCCTGGAGAAGGCACATGAAATGGGCGTTTCCATCGTGTTCAACGACCATCCCGAACCCGAGGACGGCACCAACAATCTGCTGGACAAGGACGAGATCGAGTACCGTAACAAGAACCTGAAGCTGATCCTGTCCCTGGGTCTGGACTCTTGGTGGTACGACCGTAACTGGCACACCGCTCTGAATCCCATCCACAACGATCTGTCCATCTACACCACCGGTCAGTATGCGTTCCAGTGGATCACCGAGGACTATTACGAGAGCATCGCCGACGTGGACGAATACGCACGCCGTGCACTGATCATGGCTAACGTTGACGGTATCCTCAACGGTATCCTCCAGTATGCTCCCGAGCTGGCGTCTCACCGCTACTCCATCCAGTGGACCGGCGACATCAACTGTGACGTCATCGACCTGGAATACGAGATCTTCAACGCCATCTACGGCGGCGCAGAAATGGGTATCCCCTACATGAGTGCCGACATCGGTGGCCACCGCTCCGAGGTTTCCGACGATATGTACGTTCGTTGGGTTCAGTTCGGTTCGCTGTCTCCCATCATGCGTGTACACTGCACCAGACCCTACTCCCGTATGCCCTGGCTGTACGGCGAGACCGCTGAAGCAGTTACCCATACTTACGTAGATATGCGCTACCGTCTGCTGCCTCTCTACTACACGCTGTCCCACGAAAACTACGAGACCGGTCTGCCTCTGCTCCGCCGTCTCGACATCAACTATCCTCAGTACGCTGAGTCTGCCAACAACTACCAGTATCTGCTGGGCGACACCATTCTGGTGGCTCCTCTGGCCGAAAGCTATGCTCTGGCTGACGACTTCAAGCTGGAAGCAGACGGCAAGGCAGGTCTGAAGGCTGAATACTACAACAACAAGAATCTCTCCGGCAGCCCCGTTATCACCAAGTACGACCAGAAGGTCTACTACGATTGGGGTCAGAACGGCCCTGACGGCGTAGGCGTACAGGATAACTTCTCTGTCCGTTGGACCGGTAACCTCACCATCGGTAAGGAAGACGCTTGCATCCGTCTGTACGCAGACGACGGCGTTCGCGTTTGGATCGACGACGAGATGGTCATCGACGGCTGGACCGTTTACGACCAGTTCCTCACCAGCGACGTGCTGAAGGCAGGCTCCAAGCACTCCATCAAGATCGAGTACTTCGATTCCGGCTCTTACGCACACATCTATATGTCCATCATCACCAACGCAGGCGTTGACCGCGACGTATTCATTCCCGACGGCGAGTGGATGGACGTTTGGACCGGCAAGACCTACGCAGGTCCCGCTACCTATACCGTTACCCACAAGCTGGAGACCTCTCCCATCTTCGTTCGCATGGGATCGGTTCTGACTCTGGCTGACAACATGAAGAACGTGGACGAAAAGGATTGGAGCCACATGACACTGGACGTATATCCCAGCATCAGCTACGGCACCACCACTACTCTCTACGAGGACGACACTACTACCGTTGGCTACAAGTACGGCAAGTACCGCACCACCGACATCACCCTGTCCGGCAAGGACAAGACGGTTGACCTGCTGATCGAAGCAGCAAAAGGCAGCTTTGCGGGCGACCGTGCCTTCACCGAACGCAACTGGACCATCCGTGTACACGGCAGATCCGATTGGGGTGCTCTTACCGGCATGACCCTCAACGGCAAGGCAGTTGAGTTCACCACCGTTGCCAAGGATGCAAACGCACAGCCTCTGGCAATCGTTGGCGGATGCCGCGACAACGTGGTTTACGAGGTTTCCTTCAAGGCAGCCGTAACTGCTGAGTCCAAGCTCTCCTTCACCTTCGAAAACACCTGCGCTGACGACATCAACGATCAGTACGACGACACCAAGGCAAGCTTCACCGCTTCCGTGGAATCGCTGAAGAAGGACGAGGTTGACCTGAACCTGACCGCCATCGGTAACAAGGACTGGGCTCTGTTCGGTGCCATCGACTCCACCACCGTATTCCGCAAGAACGTTGAGAAGCACCTGATCGGTGAGATGACCGGCATCGGCGGTACCTACGGCTTTACCGACAACTACCCCATCAAGTGGCAGGACGGCGATCTGCGCAAGGTCGGCTCCTCCACCAACGGCCCCGTATCCAACCACACCTTCGAGCTCGCTCTGAAGGTTGGCAAGGATAAGACCCACTACGAGATCTATCTGGGCGGCTACCAGTCTGTTGCCAAGTTCACCATCCGTGACCGTGCAGGCAACGTGAAGACCTACACCTTCGGTAATCTGGACAGTAACTACTATCGCAAGATCGTGATCGACGTAACCGCTGAGGAAGCAAGCGAGATCTACATCTGCTACTCCATGCTCTGCGGTAACAACATCACCTTCTCCGCAGTTGCCGCATCCGACGGAACCGTTGAGGATCTGACCCCTGTTGAGCCCGATCCCGGCGACAAGTCCAGCGTGAAGGTTAACGTTTCTACACCCTACACCACCAAGCTGGATCTGACCGCAGAAGGCACCAAGTACTGGGAATACTACGGTCAGCTGAACCAGGGCGGCGGCAGCCAGCAGGATCGCAAGGCAAACGCTACCGATATCATCGACACCGGCTTCCAGTCTTCTCAGACCCACTGGGATAACAAGGCTGAGGTTACCTGGAGCGACGGTATGGGCACTGCATCCGCTACCACCCGCCACGGTCTGAACGGCGGCAGCCAGACTGTCACCATCACCACCGAGGGCGTGACCACCGTGAAGATTCTGGTTGGCGCATGGAATGCCAAGAACCAGATGACCATCTACGACAAGGATGGCATCCCTATGGAATCTCAGGTAGTCGTATCTGCAGGCGGCGACGCGCAGATGGCTTTGATCACCCTGGATCTGTCCGACTACGTTGGCGACACGATCACCGTTGTATTCACCGCTATGGACTCCAACGGCGGTAACGTATCGCTGACCGCAGTTACTGCAAAGTAAGCCAAAGGCTCCGCTTTGGGAAACCGGCAGGAACCTTCTTGCAAGAAGGTTCCTGCAACTCCAAGAACTTCTATACAGGGACGGCAACATTCTTGCCGTCCCTGTTTTATAAAACCCAAAAAGATCAGCATTCACTGCTGATCTTTTTGGGTTTGCTGATAAGTGGGATCGTACCACCCCGGCACGGGATTCGTCATTCCATCGTACCAATTCAGTACTTCTCTTGCCTGATTGCGCATAGTGGCGATCTCCGCCTCGCCGAACGGGATCGCCCAGGGAAGCGAGGAAAGCGTGTTGGAGGCGATATACAATGCCAGGAGCCGCCAAAATTTCATGGGCGGTGCTGCCTCAAAGTAACCGTCCACCATCCCCGTCGCAAACGCAGGCGCTTTTTGTGCACACCAGACGATACGGTTGAATTCCTCCCACGGATCACCCCAGTCACAGCGATCGAAATCAATGATCCGGAGCTGTCCGTTCCGATCGATCATCATATTACCGATATGATAATCGCCATGGTGATAGGATTGGGGGCGATGATTCAACAGATGGCGATTTTGCGCAATGAAATCCACGAAAACCTCGCCCCGCTCATATTGCAACGAACAGGAGCGGTACATCTCCAGCTTACGGTCGATCTTGCGATTGAAGCGGATCTCCCAATCCTCCGCATCGGCAGGGGCTTTCAGGGTATGGATCCTGCGCAGGATCTGACCGGCCTCCCATCCGTAGGCGTAGGAGCGTTCGTTGGGAAGATTGGCGATCACCTCTTCGGCATCAGATCCGTCGATCCAGCTTTGGAGGGAATACACGCTTGTTTCGTCGCTGTATAGCTCCAGCGGAAGGCACATGGGGACTCCCAATGCCGCCACCCTCTCCATATAGTGATGCTCTGCCGTCTTGCGTTCCAGCTGATCCACAGGCGAAATGCGCAGAAGATAACGCTTGCCTGCTTCGTCGGTGACACAGTATTTCTCATCTCCCGACCAGCCCTTGCAGATCGGGATTTTGGATACAAATCTTTGCGTGCTCACTCTGCCGTCTCCTTCACAATATCGGCAAACTTGGCGTTCACCGCTCTTGCCAGATCGTCGGGGGATAGGATGATCTGTGCGCCGATCCTGCCGCCGCTGACGATGATCTCGGCAAAATCCTTCGCCGACTGATGGATCACCGTGGGAAACTGCTTCTTCATGCCGATGGCAGTACAGCCGCCACGAATGTAGCCAGTCAAAGGGGTAAGATCCTTCAGATGGATCATTTCCACCGATTTTTCGCCAACGGCGCGGGCACATTTCTTGAAATCCAGTTCCTCTGCGATGGGGACGACGAAAACGTAATGTCCGCCGCTCTTCCCTACCGTCACCAGCGTTTTGAAGGAGTTTTCATAGGGCTGTCCCAGCAGATCCGCGACAGAAACGCCGTCCACGAACTCGTCGCACTCGTAAAGGTTCACACGATAGGGGATCTTCTTCTGATCCAGCATCCGCATGGCGTTAGTCTTTACTTCTTTTCCCATTGCTGTTTCCCGTTAAAAGGCTTACCCTGCTTGTCCGAGTGACCGCCTCTGCCCTCAAAGCTGCGGCCCTGCCGCTCGCCAAAGGGCTTTCCCGAACGCTCGTCTCTCGGCTTGAAGAACTGATAATAGCTGCAGGGGATCATACCGTTGTACAGCTTGCGCACCTTGTCCGCCCGTCTGCCGTAGAGCCGCTCAAATCCCTCGTGGGAGGTGAGCACGTAGATCTGCCAGGAATCCAAGGTAGCAAAATGCCGTCCCATCTCCCGATAGAGGGTCTCGGCCTCCTGCATAGTCATCAGCCGCTCACCGTAGGGGGGATTGCAAACGACGGTTCCCCGTCTGCCGCCTGTCTTGATCTGACGGGCGTCCCGCTCGAAAGCCTTGACCCATTTGGTCACGCCTGCACGGCGGCAATTGTCCTTGGTCAGCTGAACGGCCGCGGGATCGATATCCGAAGCGTACGCCTCGAAGGCAGAGTCGGTGCGAATGGCAGTCTCTGCCTGTGCTCTGGCATCTCGCCAAAGCTGGGGCGCGATCTGCGGGAATTTTTCCGCCGCAAAGGGACGGTGCAGACCGGGAGCGATGTTCGCCATCTGCATGGCAGCCTCGATAGCGATCGTTCCGCTTCCGCACATGGGATCCCAGAACAGCACGTCCTCACGGGGGCGGGCAATGGCGGCCAGTGCGGCGGCAAGGGTTTCTCTGAGCGGTGCGCCGTTTGCCTCGGTGCGATAGCCGCGCTTATGGAGCGGCGTTCCGCTGGTGTCGATCATCAGAGTGGCGATATCCTTGAAGATGAAAAACTCGATCTGGTAGGTCACGCCGCTTTCCTCGAACCAGCCCATTCGGTAGACCGACTTCAGCCGCTCCACCACCGCCTTTTTCACGATGGACTGACAGTCGGGGAGGCTGAAGAGCTTGCTCTTGATGGCGTGTCCCTTTACGGGAAAGGCGTCCCGTGCGCCAATCCAGCTCTCCCAAGGAAGGGCGCGGGTGCCCTCGAAGAGCTGCTCAAAGGTCTCAGCCCGAAAGGAGCCGAGGCTGATGTAGACTCTCTCCGCAAAGCGGAGTCCGATATTACACCGCACGATGGCGGCAGGATCGCCCGTAAAGGTGACTCTGCCGTCCATAGTATCGATGCGCTTGTAGCCGAGTGCATCGATCTCCTCGCCCAGAAGCTTCTCCAGACCGAAGAGACAGGTTGCAACGTAAGTAAGTTCCATACGATTCGCCCCGAGGGGCATCCTTTCTGTTATTGCCGTGGGGCGGTGCCCTCTCCCTTCAGCGAGTGGACGAAGCCGTTCACGTCGGCGGAGCAGACGTCACCGCCGATGACTTTGTTTTTGTAGATCAGCAAATTGGCGTAAACGATCCCGTCGTAGCCGGGGTAATTGGTGATCTGATAGGTGTAGCGCACCACGTCGCGGCGCTTGTAGCGGGAGAGATCCAGCCCCAGCTCCTTCTGGAGATTGTTGTATTCCAGAAAGACGGCGTCGAACTCATCGGGGATCGTCACGGCGACCTGCTCAAGCGGCTCTTTGGTCACCGTCCAGCCGAACTGGGCGAGAAAATTCACCCGATCCTCGTTGGACTTGATCTTGCTGAAGTTGATGGTCTCGGACGCCGAGACGCTGAGGGGTTCGTAGGTTGGCACCAGCAGGATCAGCGCGGTGAGCAAAGCCACCGACAGCACGAGTACGGTAAAAAAACGGATGCTGGACGCCTTGACGGAGTAAATAAACATATGCGGGGAACCATCCTTTCGGTGTAATGCTACACTATATGGCATCCCCCGGCAATCTATGCCCGTCCCGATGATCGGCACCAACGTTTTTCCCACGCTACCCTTCTATTGTAACAAAAAAACAGCGGCTTTGTCAAGAGGGCGGCGCAAGATAATTGGGTTTTCCCACACGGATCGGCTGCTCTTTGCCGTCTTTGCGGGGAAACGCCCACACAGCGTCGCCGTCCAGCCCGAAGGACCAGCGCAGATAGCGTGCCGCCTCCCGTCGGGGCAGAAACCATTCGATGGGGCAAAGCCTGCCGCTATGCAGATCCCACACCCGATCGTCCCTGTGTCGCGTGAGGCCTTCTCCGCGCTCCAGAGCCACGATTGCCGTCACCCATAGCCATCTGTCCCCCGTGAGCGTTTCGGCGCAGGAATACTGCAATTTGGGCGTCACGTAGTGCAGCCGTCCCTTGCGGGGAGCGGACACCAGCTCCTCGTCCATCGAGGGGAGCAGCACATGCTCGGCCCAGCGCTCCAGTGCCTGTGCACTGTTTTGATAAAGCTCCGCTATCGCTTGGAAAACGGCAGAATCGCATCCCTCTCCGCAGGGCAGATCGGTCTGCCAAAGCAGCGAAGCCCTCCCCCGTCGCAGCAGTCTGCGGGTATTGGTACGGTCAAACTCCATACGGCACCTCCCAAAAATATCTGCCCTATTGTATGCCTGCCTCCCGCCCTTCCATGCCACAAAAAACCTGTGACCGCAGGGTCACAGGGATGTAGTATTCGATTCGGAGGAAGATGCCTGCAGGGGATCCACCCATTGCCGCATCAGATGGCGCAAATAGGGGTAGCGCTTGTAGAAGTCTGCGGCCGCCATCATAGCGGTGAGCTCCTTTCGACCTACCAGCCGCACCTCGCTGACCTCCTCCTTCTGCAGAGTCAGATCGGAAAGGTCAACCTGCTGACGGAACACCCACACGTCACAGAGTGCGCGGGCCCCCTTGGGATAATTGCGGCGGTAGCGGGTATAAAAGTGCCCCTTTTCGGGATCAAGCTCCACCCCCAACTCCTCCCGCACCTCACGGAGCGCGGCAGTCAGCGAATCCTCGCCCTGCTGGGCACATCCGCCGGTATACTCCCATGCGCCGGCAAAGGTCTTGCCCTTCTGTCGGCGGGACAGGATGATCCTGCCGTCGTCGCAGACGATCCAGACGTAGACTACTAGATGGTACTCCCCGTCCTGCAGGTCGTGACGCCCGCGTACCGAGACTCGACCCTCGATCACGTTACCGTTTCGGTCGTAAACGTCCCACAGCTCCCGCACAGCATCACATCCTTTCCTCATTCTGTCTATATTGTACCACAGGAGCCATCCGATGTCAATTGTATTTTCCGATATTTTCGATCAATTCCTGTAAATTCCAATATTTTCGAAAAATAATTGCCTAATTCTCGTTTTGGACGAACTTTTTTCTTCAAAGATAGCCCCCTGAAAAACCAGGGGGCTGTGTTTGCAAATCAGTTTTTCAGCTGGCGATGCACGTCGCGGAGGAACTCACAGGATGCAGCCATCTTCTCCCGCTCCTCGGGGGTCAGATCCAGCTCAATCACCCGGCGGATGCCCTCTCTGCCGATGACGCAGGGCACGCCCACGTTCACGCCGCTCTGTCCGTATTCACCTGTAAGGTAAGCGGAAACGGTCAGCACGCTGCCTTCGTTCTGCAAAATCGCACGGGCGACCCGACGCAGTGCCATTCCGATGCCGTAATAGGTGGCACGCTTGGCCTCGATAATCTTATACGCCGCCGTTTTTACGTCCTTGGCGATCTGATCCAGCTCCTCGCGGCAGAACTTGGTAGGCTCCTTCTCGCAGATCTTCAGCACGTTCATGGTAGAAACGTACGCCTGCGACCAGGGCACGAACTCGCTGTCACCGTGCTCACCCATTACGTAGGCGTGGACGTTGCGGGGATCTACGGCAAAATATTCACCCAGCGCAAAGCGCAGACGGGCTGTGTCCAGCGTAGTACCCGAGCCGATCACACGGTTTGCAGGCAGACCCGACAGCTCACGGGTGAGCGCAGTCATCACGTCTACGGGATTGGTGGCCACCAGGAAAATGCCGTTGAAGCCCGACGCCATCACCTGCTCCACGATCTCCTTGAACACACGGGCGTTATTGTGAAGCAGATCAATGCGGGTCTCACCGGGCTTTTGGGGAACGCCCGCGCAGATCACCACCAGATCGGCGTCAAAGCAATCGGTATACTCGGCGGCGTAGATCTTCATATAACCGCCGGAAAGCGCCATGCCGTGGGACAGATCCAGTGCTTCGCCCTCGGCACGCTTATGATCAATGTCGATAATGCCCAGCTCCTCGCAAATATGGGAGCCCAGCAGTGCGTAGGCAAAGGACATTCCCACCAGTCCCGCGCCCACCAGCACGATCTTCTTTTTGTCGTTTGAATAATCCATCATAACAAATCCCTCCTTGGGTAGGTTATTGCTTATAGTATTGCCCGAATTTGCAAAAACTTGCACGATGCGGAGTTTATTCGGGCAGAGCCTCCTGCACTTCATAGGCAGTCGTATCGGTAAAATGCCACCACTCGGCACTGTAGGGCTTAAAGCCGCACTCGGTCATGATCTCCTGCAAAAGCTGCGCATTCTTCCCCGCTTCGACAGAAACGTCGCTGAAGTTAAGATCGGCCGCCTTTGAGAAGTCGTCAAAATCGGTGGGCATTTCCACAGGAGAACCGTCGAGACGAAGGAGCGTTATATCCACCGTCCCGCCGCGGGTATGGGAGGAATAGCCCTTGTTGGGATTGGAAACGTAGGCCGGATCGGGACAGATATTCCAGAGCTTCCATTGTGCCGCCGCAGGACGCCATCCGTCCCAGATCACCAAACGATAACCTGCATCCGCCAGTTTTTCGCAGACCGTTCGGAGCTTCTTGACCGTTCCGTAGCGAAGGCGTGGTGCCGCTTCGTCATAGATGATCTGTCCTGTAAAATTGTTGGTCGTAGCGTATCGGATATCCAATACCGCTTCGGGCAGATAGTCGGAGAGCAATACCAAATCAGTATCTGCAGGTTCGGGGAGTGGAGCAGGCTCGGTTGCAGGCGGTACTTGCGTAGCAATCGTAGTCGTCTGAGGCGATTGCGGCTCGGTTGTCACGGCAGGAGCTACTGCAGAAGTTGCAAAAGTAGATGTCGGCTCCCCGGGACGATTGTCGGTAGTCGCAAGAACGGGCGTTGTATTACCTGACGGCACGGTGCCGTTGGCAGTATAGTAAGGATTTATAACGGTAAGCCGACAACCGCACAAAACAGCGATCAGCAAAACAGCCCAAACCAATGCGTTAATTCGTTTCATACTCACTTCTCCGACTTTTTCAGTCCCTCCACTACTTCCCTGTCAGGGGTGACGTAGGCACTGTAGTTGGTGTGATAGATCACGTAGCCTGGCTTGGCGCCTGCAGGCTTTTTCAGATTCCGCACCTGCGTATAGTCCACGGCGATGTGCTTGGCCTCGGACAGCGAGGAATTATATGCCGCCACCATTGCCGCCTCGGTGAAGTCTCGCTCGGAGGGCTCTTCGCCGTTTGCGAACATCACCACGTGTGAACCGGGTGCATTCTTAACATGGAACCACCAATCGCTGCGAGAGGCGATTTTCAAGGAAATCTCGTCATTCTGCAGGTTGTTTCGTCCGCACAAAAGACGATAGCCGCCCGAGGTGGTGTATTCGATAGGCTTAGTAGCGCTCTTCTTGTTGCCGCCCTTGAAGGCGTTCTTCTTCATTCTCGAGCCGTAACCGGCGGTCTGCAATTCGGTGCGGATCTCGTCCAGCTCGGTCTGCCCCGATGCACGGGAGAGCGTGTCCAAAACCGAGAGGATATAGGCAAGCTCTTCTTCCGCTGCAATGATCTGTTTTTCCAGCTCCACCTCTGCATTGCGGAGCTTGGTGTACTTTTTATAATACGCCTGTGCGTTCTGCGCAGGGGTCAGGCGAACGTCCAGCGGAATCTCGATGGTCTCGTAGTCCTCGCTGTAGTAGTCCTCCACTCTTGCCACCTTCATCCCACGGGAGAGGCGGTAGATGTTGGCGGTAATCAGCTCGCCGTACTTCTGATAGGTCTCCTTGCGCGCAGTCTCTGCCAGCTCTCCTTCCTGCAGTGCGATCTTCTTCTCCAGACGGTTCTGCTGATTCTGCAGAAGGCGAAACAGATCAGCGGCACGCTGATGCACACGGTCGGTGTTGTCTCGGGAGAGGAAGTAAGTCTCGATGACCTCGCTGATCGTCTCGGGATGGCGGAGGGTGTAGACGCCCTCGTACTGGCGCAGGTCGCAGAAGGCGTATTCCTTGGGTTTGCCGCCCTCATCCAGCGCAAGAGTAGGAGTTACCCGTCCGGCGGAAACGTCGCTCAGAAAGGCGGAAAACGCCTCCCAGAGTGCCTCGTCGGATTCGTCGGCGGCACGGTGCACGATCTCTCTCGCCGAGAGCGTGGAGAGCCCCAGATAGTGGGTGGTAAGGAATTTATCCGCCGCTTTCGTATCGTCCGCACGCAGGGCGAGGAAGCTTTCCCGCACCTCGGTGGTGGGATCGATCTTGTCCTGCGCAGGGGGCATCTCGTACTGCATTCCGGGGAGCACCTGCCGCTTCTGGCTGGTGGTGAAGTCCACGGGCTTAACGGCGCCCAGCACCTTGTCACTCTCGTCGGTGAGGATCAAGTTGCTGTACTTGCCCATAATCTCGGCGTAGAGGCGAACGATATAGTGGAAGCCCATCTCGTCACGGGCTTGGAAGGAGAGGCGGATCACACGTTCAAACCCCAGTTGCTCCAGCGAGAGGAGCTTTGCACCGCTGAGATGCTTGCGGATCAGCGTACAGAACAGAGGCGGTGCGGAGGGATTCTCCTTTGCGG
>JAFTKV010000275.1 GCA_017453085.1 Clostridia bacterium | reverse complement strand
CCCTGGTGAAGAACGACCTGGATATTACCGGTTACGTATGGATCAGCATCGGAAGCTTCTCCAACGTAGCAGCAGGCGAGACCGTTCTGACCGTCATGGGACGTGAGGACGGATTCTCCCTGGATCGGATCATGCTGCAGCCTGCGGGTGCACCCCTCAGTTACAGCGGCGAAATGGTTCGCACAGCTCAATAATTACACAAAAAAGACCGAAAAGCAAGCTTTTCGGTCTTTTTTGTGGGTTAGTTTTCCAAATCAGAGAGCCGTCGGTTGATCTCGGCAAGCTCTTCCTCGGTCACAAAACGCATTTTCGTGCCCGCACCCATGTCTACGGCGATTCCCTTGGCCAAGGAATCGAACAGGATCTGGATCCATCCGTAAATGGCAACCAGCAGGGATTGCTCTACGAGATGATAGGTGGTGGAATTGGCGGACAGATTCTGGTAGGCGATCAGCTCGTTCAGACGGGACAACTGCACGGCAGTAGGCAGTGCTCGCTCCTCTACAGTCTCTCCGTCCAGCAGACTGCGCAGTGCGGGAGAAGTGCCTCCGGAAACGCCCAAGGGGCGATAGCAGACGTACCCGGTGCAGATAGAGCCCGATCCTATCAGCTTGCAGTAAGAGGTCCGGTCATCGCCGGCGAAATAGACGTATCCTGCCGCAAACGCAGAATGAGCGTTGGAATACTGCGTGCCGGATCCCTCAAATTCATAGTGATCCACCTGCCAATCCGGTGCGGCTTGATAGAGGTGATGTGTCAGTGCTGACGGATCAAACCCGTTACCTGTCGCAACCGTTTCCACAGCAACCGGTACCAGTGCCTGCTCGGTGAGCACCACTGCCGCGTTCATCACCTCTGCCAATGCAGACAGATCGTTTCCGCTGGCCGTATCAGATAGCGCAATGGGAACTACCTCTACGTAAAAGGTTGCGCTGGTGAGGATCTCCTCTCCGGCGGTGAGGCAGATCTCGGCGCGTACGCAGCCCGCACAGGTCAGCATTTCCCGTGGGAGGGTCAGATAAATCCGACAGCCATCAAAGGGCAGATCGGTCAGAACGAAGTGACCGTCGGGCTTGAGCGCTCTCAGCAGAACGCTGACTCCGTCGGGAATGGTATAGTTTTCGCCGTTTTCCTGCAGGGTGATCTGCACTCTGCGGGTGTTGTCCTCCTGCTTTGCGTAGATTGTCAGATCGGATCGCTTGCCGGGTATGGCAGACAGATCCAGCTTCAGCTCGTCGGTATGTGCAAATGTACTCATGATTTCTTCCTTTCTGTGAAAATAGATAGATATGCTTCGCATCATTATCATACAACAGATAGACCGTATGAAACAGTTGCAATTTGTATGAACTTTTGCAAATCGCAAATTTTTTGCAAGTTCAGATCATCCGATTGACAAATCGCTTCAAATGTGCTATACTAATGCTGATAATGCCGAATATCGGCAAAATGGAGGATGCGTATGCTGCTTTGTCTGGACATTGGCAATTCCAATATTACGGTAGGACTGTTCCGCGACGGGGAAGAGTCTCCTTTTTACCGCGGCAAGCTATCCGCTAAAACCTCCCGTTCTGCAGACGAATACGCCGTTGCGCTGTCGGGGCTTCTGTCCCTCTGCCACGTCAAGGCGGAGGAGATCAGCGGCTGTGTGATCGGTTCGGTGGTACCGTCTCTGACGGGGCTGTGGCAGAGCGCACTGGCAATGCTGTCCTTACCGTCGGTGCTCACCGTAGGTCCCGGCGTGAAGACCGGCTTTGGCATCCGCATCGACGATCCTGCAGAGCTGGGTGCCGATATGGCGGCCAACACCGCCGCCGCAATCGCCTATCACGGTGCTCCGCTCATCGTCATCGATGCAGGTACGGCGACAACGATCTCCTTGGTAGACGAGAAGCAGTATTACCGTGGCACCTGCATCCTCCCAGGGCTTCGCACCTCTGCGGAGCTACTAAAGGAATCGACCGCGCTGCTTCCGTCGGTCTCGCTCTCTCCGCTGACGGGGGAGGAATCGGCGATCGGCAATAATTCCGCCGAATCCATTGAGAAGGGTCTTCTCTGGGGCAACGCCATCCTGGTGGACGGCTTTATCGAAAAGTATCGGGCGATGCTGAGCGTACCCCCGAAGATCATTGCCACGGGCGGCTCCGCACCGCTGTTTCTGGCAGGCTGCAAGAGCGAGATCGTCTACGATCCCGATCTGACCCTGAAGGGTCTGAAAAGGATCTGGCAGCTATCCAAAAAGCGGAAAAAGTAATTGAATATAATCGGCACGTTGGGCATCCGCGTGACCCTGTGGTGGAAGGGCAGGCAGGATGCGGGAGCGTTTGCTCCGGGGGCCGCTTATATATATCATTTTGCGTCGTACCTGCATATAGGCAGGACGGCAGTAAAGGAGACAATATGAATCGAATTGCAAAACGTCACGAGCAGACTCGTAATATGGTGCTGGTCGCCATTCTGTCGGCTCTGGTCGTGGTCTTTCAGGTAGTCAGTACCTTTATCAAGATCGGTCCCGTATCGATCACTCTGACGCTGATCCCCGTAGTACTGGGTGGCTGCTTGCTGGGCAAAAAGTGGGGCGCGATCCTTGGATTTTTGTTCGGCGTGGTGGTTTCCTTCTTTGTGCTCAACTGTACCGACGTGGGCGGCTATATGCTGGTTCAGGCCAATCCCGTCCTCACCGTACTGCTTTGTCTGGGCAAGGGAACTGCTGCAGGCTTTGTGGCAGCATTGATCTATCAACTGCTGTCTAAAAAATTCCCCACGGTAGGCGTATTTTTTGCGGCAATGGTAGCACCTGTTGTCAATACCGGCCTTTTCGTGATCGCGATGCTGCTGTTTTACAGTGATACGCTCGCTGCATGGGCAGGCGGCTCCAACGTTGCGATGTACATTCTCACCGGTCTTGCAGGCTGGAATTTCCTGGTCGAGTTTGCAGTATCTGCGGTGCTTGCCCCTACGGTAGTGTCCGTTTTGCGTGTAACTGCTAAGAAAAAGAATAAATAACCGATCCTCTCCGTCCACCAACGGAATCGAATCAACTGAAAAAGAGCGGCATTAGCCGCTCTTTTTCAGTGAAGTCCGTAGAGATGGGAAAGCGTTTGTACGCCCGCGATCCCATCGGGGGTAAGTCCATTCTTTTTCTGATAATCCAGCACCGCCGCGCGGGTCTTTGCGCCGTACTCGCCGTCGGCACCGTCTTTTTTGTCACCGTAGCCACCCAGCTCGTAGCCTTCGTATAAGAGGCGGATCTGCAATGCCCGAACCGCTTCGCTGCGCTCTCCCTTTTTCAGTTCCATCAGCACAAGCTCCTCCTTTCCCGAGCTCTCGTCTGCCGCATCCGAGCAAGATTCATAGTCGGGAACGCCCCAGCCGAGAATCGTCTCATCCGAGAGGGAATAGTACCGCAGCCGTACTGCGTTGGAGGTGTTGCCCTCCACCGTTGCCACGCGGGAGCCGTCGGTGGCCAGCACAAGACCGATGTGACGCCCTGCCGACGTGCGGAAGAAGATCAGATCTCCCGCCTCGGGGGTTCGGCTGTCCCGCTGATAATAGCGTCCCAGCTGCTGATAATGCTTCATCAGATCGCCTACGTTGTTTTCCTTTGGGATTGCTGCCGACAGTCCCGCCCGATGGGCGCACCAGCTGAGGAAGACTACGCACCATGCATACGCGCCCGTGCCTGCCGTATCGCAGACCTCCCGTCCATAGTACCAGGTGTTATAGGGGACGTTATTACGTCCGTTTTCCCTCACCCCCACCTGCGAGAGGGCAATATATAGCAGCTTACTGATCTGACTCATCAGCATCCTCCTTGGCGTCTGCCTCCAGCGTCTTTTTCAGCTTGGCAACGATCCTTGAGAGAAATCCCGGCATGGGAATACCGATCTCGGTGAGATTTTCCAGAATCGACAGGCATTCGTTCACCACCAGCCAGATGATCACCAAGAGCGCAACCGGATGACAGTCCTCTCCGAACAGAGAGGGGAGCACGTCTGCAAGACCGCTTTGCAGGGTCAGATCAATGATCACGCCAACTGCCACCAATAAGAGATAGCTGACCTTTTTCACGATCCCCAGAATCCCCACCCGAGAGGAGAGGGATTTGGTCGTCCAAGCAGCGGTCAGCCCTGAAACATAGTCACAGACGATCACCGTAAAAAGCAGGATCATCGGAAATCCCAGCGTACCGAGATAGGTGAAGATTGGCGTCAGCACCATTGCGGGGATCATTTTCGTCATCGTTTCTTTCAATAAAAATCCATCCTTTCTGCTTATCCCGAAGCATCTTCAGTATAGCAGAAAGGATGGTAGAAAACAGTTGCAAATCGTATTAATTCGTATGATCTTTCTCGGTGATCCGATAGATCGCATCGGGAATCGCCCGAACGGTGTCGGAAGCTACCTGGGAGATGGTTCCCACCCGTAGCACGGCGATCTCACCGGCAACGCCGCAGATATGCGCACCGGCGGCAACGGTCAGGAGCAGATCCTCCTGCGACCATGCAAGGATCGCTGCCAGAACGCCCGACAGCACGTCGCCGCTGCCGGCAGTTGCCATTCCGCCCGATCCACGGGAGACGATCAATGCGTCCCTGCCGTCGGTGACCACCGTAGCGGTTCCCTTGAGCAGGACGATGCAGCCGTGCTCGGCAGCAAAGCTGCGAGCCTGCTCGATGGGGTGGGAGAGCACCTCGTTCATCGGAATGCCCGACAGTCGGGAGAATTCCTTGGGATGAGGGGTCAACACGACCTGACATTTGCTTTTTGACAGGATAGAAAGATCCATTTCAGCCAGCGTATTCAGCCCGTCTGCGTCGATTACCAGAGGAATGGAGAGATTTTCCAACGCCCATTCCAGGATCTTTGCATTGTCATCGGAGCGTCCCATTCCCATGCCGATAGCACCAGAGGATGTGCCGCTGAATGCGACCTCCAGAGCTTCTTCATCGAAGCAAAGACGTCCCTCCCGATGGGGCATGGGACAGAGGGTTGCCTCCAGCAGATAGGGAAGTGCCGCATTGGCAAGACAGGCGGGGAGTGCCAGCCTTACAATGCCGCATCCGCTGCGCAATGATGCCGCAGCTATCGCAGACAGCTTCGCCGCACCGCTGTAAGGGAGCGAGCCGCCCAGCAGCGTGACCGTTCCGTAGGTGCCCTTGTGAGAGTGATGAGGACGAGGTGAAAGAAGCGACGCAAGATCGTGATCTTCAATCACCGTCGCATCCGACAGAGGCTGAAGCCCAATGTCGCAGACCAAGATCTCGCCGCACAGATCCCGTGCTCGGCCGAGAATATGACCGTATTTGTACCCGCCGATGGCGACGGTCTTGGTAGCACGAATGGCAATCGCACCAAGCCCGCTTTCGGCTGACAGCCCCGAGGGAATGTCGGCGGAGACGATCGTCAGCCCCGAGGCATTGACCGCTTCAATGACCTCGCGGAAGGGAGAGGTAACCTTGCCGTGAAAACCCGTGCCGAAGAGACAGTCCACCAACAGCCTGCAATCCGTAAAGGGCTTATCCTCCAATGCGGTGCGCTCGGGGATTTCCTCCGATCTGCACAGCTCATAGAAATGTGCCGCCGCAGTCGTGCGCTTTTCGGAAAAACGATAGAGAACGACCGATCTGCCGTCCCTTGCCAACAGATATGCAAGCGCATAGCCGTCGCCGGCGTTATTGCCCTTGCCGCAGAGAATACCGATCGTCCCATCGACCTTGGGCAGAGCCTGCAGGATACCTTCGGCAGCTCGCCGCATCAGCTCGATCTCGCTGATCCCGTTTTCCATCGCAGTCCGCTCTGCCGCGCGGATCTCGGCAGGAGGGTACAGATCAATCATGGGAGGGTACCATCTTTCTGCGGAGCACGTCGTAGAAATTGCCGCGGGATAGCCGTGCCAACAGAAACGGTGTGGCGGAAAGAGTCACTTCCAGGCTCACCGCCTCGCTGGGAAGCGGAACGTTCATGCCGTCTGCCGCGATCTGCGGGATGGTTTCGCCTTTGGGGGTCAGACGGATCAGATCGCCCTCTGCCATAACGATAGAGCGGGAGAGCAGGGAGTGACAGCAGATGGGGGTCAGGATCATATTGCGTGCCGCAGGATTCACAATGGGACCGCCTGCGGAGAAATTGTACGCCGTAGAGCCGTTGGGCGTGGAGACCAGCACGCCGTCCGCGTGATAGGTGTCCATATAGGTGTCGTTGATATGAACGGCAGTTTGGGTAAGCCCCGGCAGGTCGCCTCTGAAGAGGGTGATGTCGTTGACTGCGCGAAAGTGGGAGAGGGTGTTACCGTCAGCATCCACCAGACGACCGGAGAGCACAGCGCGACGCTCCACGAACAGATCGTCCGATACCAGCTGATCGATCGCACCGGGCAGCTCCTCGGGAGTGAGGTCGCTCATGTAACCGAGGTTACCGAAATTCACGCCCAAAATTGGGATCGAAAGATCCAGCACCTCCATGGCACAGCGGAGGATGGTTCCGTCGCCGCCCAGCACCAGCGCCAGATCGGCACCGTCAGGCGATGCAATGGGCAGATCGGGCAGCACGTCCTTGCAGCATTCGCTGACCACTGCCTCGGCACCCAAATCGGTCAGCTGACCGACCAGACGGCGCGTTGCGGAAAGGCAGGCTTCTCTGCGGGGATTGGGGTATATGTAGATTCTTTTCATCGTATTGTACATGCTCCTTTGGGAGGGCTTTTCCTTTATTAT
>JAFTKV010000274.1 GCA_017453085.1 Clostridia bacterium | reverse complement strand
TATCTATTATCTATTATCTATTATCTATTATCTATTATCTATTATCTGCATCCTCCCGGGGGAGGATGCTTTATCTCTTTCCGCCGAGCAGATCCTGCTTGATCTGCCAGAGATTCTCGGACAGGTCCACGTAATAGGTGTGGGGGTTCTCGAAACGCTTGACCTCGTCCCACAGCTTGGCTACCTCACCGGCGCAATAGTTGCGGATCTCGGCGGTGGTGGGGGAGTCGTAGACTCGCTTGCCGTCCTTGAAGATGGGCAGAAGCAGCTCCTTGGCCTCGTAGTTTTCGTAGGTCTTTCGCTTCCATGTGTAGACGGGATCGAAGATGGTCAGGGGCTTTGTAAAATCGGGAGTTTCGCTTGCCAGACAGATCAGGTCGGCATTGGCCTTGCCGGTGTCCTTCTCAAAGATACGGTAGACCTTCTTGAAGTGGGGCGTGGTGATCTTGCCTGCGTTTTCGCTGATCTTGATCTTGGGGATCACCTTGCCCTCGCTGTCCTCAACCGCAACCAGCTTGTACACGCCGCCGAATACGGGGGTGGACTTGGAGGTGATCATCCGCTCGCCAACGCCGAAGGCGTCGATCTTGGCATCCTGTTGCATCAGATCGCGGATGATGTACTCGTCCAGCGAATTGGAAACGATGATCTTGATACCGGGCATTCCAGCCTCGTCCAGCATCTTTCTCGCCTTGCGGGAGAGGTAGGCGATGTCGCCCGAGTCGATGCGGATGCCACCCTTTTCGATGCCGTGCGCCTTGAATGCCTTGATGGCGTTGGGAATACCGCTCTTCAGCACGTTGTAGGTGTCCACCAGGAGGGTTGCGCTGTCGGGATAGATGCGGCAGTAGGTGTCGAATGCCTCATACTCGGTGTCAAACATCTGCACCCAGGAGTGAGCCATGGTGCCCGATGCGGGAACGCCGTACAGCTGGTCGGCAATGGCACAGGCAGTGGAGGATGCACCGCCGATGTAAGCGGCACGGGCACCCAGAATCGCACCTGCCGTACCCTGTGCACGGCGGGAGCCGAACTCGGAAACGGGCTTTCCGCAAGCCGCACGAACGATGCGGTTTGCCTTGGTGGCGATCAGCGACTGGTGGTTTACGGTGAGCAGAATAAATGTCTCCACGAACTGCGCCTCAATGGCAGGTGCGCGGACGACCAGGATCGGCTCCTTGGGGAAGATGGGCGTGCCTTCGGGAACTGCCCAGATGTCACCGGTAAAGCGGAAGGTGCGCAAATAGTTGAGGAACTCCTCAGTAAAGCAGCCCTTGGAGCGGAGGAAGTCGATGTCCTCCTCCGTAAAGCGAAGATTTTCAATGTAGTCGATCACCTGCTGCAGTCCTGCGGCAATGGCAAATCCGCCGCCGTCGGGGATGTCTCGGAAGAACATATCAAAATAGGAGATCTGATGTGCCTTTCCGCTGTTAAAATAGCCGTTGCCCATGGTCAGCTCGTAGAAGTCGAAGAGCATGGTGTAGTTTTCAGCCCAGAAGTTGTTTTTTCCGTTCATTGGTGATCCCTCACAATCATAAAAATTTCTATATCTTCCCGAAATCGGGCAGAATCCCTTGACAATCGCCCCTTGGAGGGCTATAATAGATATGAATATATCGATTTGCAAGAACGGCTCGCACCACCCCTGTAGGGACAGGCGTCCTCGACTGTCCGCCCATGCGGTTCGCACGAATCCCGTAGAGGCGGGGCTTGCTCTGCCCGATCCATTCCCCTCGTTTTTTGCAAATTGATATTCTAATATCGATTATATCACATCGAATCGTATTTGTAAATACGTTTTGCAGAATTTATACGAAAAACAGGAGATTTTTCTTATGAAAAACGGATTTGTCAAGGTAGCCGCCGCATCCCCCTCCCTGAAGGTCGCAGACGTGGCGTATAACAAGTCGCAGATCATCGCTACGGTGGAGCGTGCCGCCGCTGACGGGGTGCGCGTGCTCTGTCTGCCCGAGCTTGCCTTAACCGGTGCCACCTGCGGCGATCTGTTTAGGCAGAAGACGCTGATCGACGGGGCATGGAATGCGCTGATCGACGTCGTCGAAGCCACCAAAGATCTGCCTATCTTCTTTACCGTCGGTCTGCCCTATCTGTGGAGGGGAAAACTGTATAATACCGTTGCCGCAGTTATCGACGGAGAGATCAGAGCGCTGGTTCCTCAAACACGGGTTAGCAATGCAATGCGACGGTACTTTACGCCGTGGGATGGCGATTCTGCCGAGTCTATGTATCTCGATCCAATGCTGTCCAATCTTGGTATCGGTTCTACGATTTTTGCTTGCGAAGAACTGCCCACGCTGAGCATCGCCATCGAGATCGGCGATGACGCATTTGCGTCCGTCCCCCCTGCCGCTAAACTGGCAGAGCAGGGTGCTACCCTGATCCTCAACCCCGCCGCTACTCCCGAGATCGTGGGCAGAGCGGATGCCCGTCGTGGGCTGGTAACTTCCCAGTCCGCACGTCTGGTCTGTGGTTATGTCCGTGCCGAGGCAGGGCGTGGCGAGTCCACCACCGACTACGTCTACGGCGGACACGATTTGATTGCCGAGTGTGGCAAGCTCCTGGCTCAGTCCAAGCCCTTCGGAAGCGGATATGCCGTCACCGATATTGACCTGCAATGCATCGAATTGGAACGCGCCAAGACGAATACCGTTATCCCCGATCAGGAAGATATCGGCTGGGAAACACTCTTCTCCCTTCCCCTTGAGGAAACTCTCCTTACCCGCAAAATTTCCCGCTCGCCCTTCGTGCCCGAGGATGCCGATGCTCGCCTTGCTCGTGCCGAGGAGATCGTGGCGATACAGGCAGAGGGACTGGCCCGCAGAGTCAGCCACATTGGCTGTAAGTGTGTGCTGGGCATCTCGGGCGGTCTGGACTCCACCCTGGCGCTCCTGATCACCGCCCGCGCCTTTGACATTCTGGGACGAGATCACAAGGACATCATCTGCGTCACCATGCCGGGATTCGGCACTACCTCCCGCACCAAGTCCAATGCCGAGCTGCTTTGCGAGTCGCTGGGCGTGACCTTCCGCACCATCTCCATCGGAGCGGCGGTCAAGCAGCATTTTGCCGATATCGGACACGACTGCGTGACCACTGACGTCACCTACGAAAATGCACAAGCAAGAGAGCGCACCCAGATCCTGATGGATGTTGCCAACATGGAGAATGCCATCGTGGTGGGCACGGGCGATCTGTCCGAGCTGGTGCTGGGCTGGGCGACCTACAACGGCGACCATATGTCCATGTACGGCGTCAACGGTGCGATCCCCAAAACGCTGGTGCGCCATCTGGTGGCATACTTTGCCGATACTGCCGCCGACGAGGGGCAGGCAAAGGTTCTGTACGACATCCTCGATACTCCCGTCTCCCCCGAGCTGCTGCCCGCCAAGGACGGCGAGATCGCTCAGAAGACCGAGGATCTGGTAGGACCCTACGATC
Organism: Clostridia bacterium; assembly: GCA_017453085.1. Taxonomy (GTDB): domain Bacteria; phylum Bacillota; class Clostridia; order Oscillospirales; family CAG-272; genus CAKSQF01. The sequence continues at coordinate 2,062 of JAFTKV010000274.1, read as the reverse complement.
TCCACGACTTTTTCCTCTATTACGCCCTCCGCTACGGCTTTACTCCCGAAAAGATCTATCGCCTTGCCCGCCATGCCTGGGGCGAGGTTTACGATAACGCAACTATTCTGAAGTGGCTGAAGACCTTCTATCGTCGCTTCTTCGCCCAGCAGTTCAAGCGTTCCTGCCTGCCCGACGGCATCGGAGTGGGAACGGTAGACGTATCGCCCCGAGGCGGACTGGCAATGCCATCGGATGCGGCGGCGACGCTGTGGCGTTCGGAAGCAGAAAAAATTAAAGAATAAAGAAGAAAGAATAAATTCGGAAGTTTTTCGGCGGAGCCGAAAAACAACCATAATTATTAACTATTCAATATTCAATATTCAATATTCTTTATTCTTTAATCATCATTCGGTCACCTGTTCGTCACATCTTGGCAGTATACTGCTTGTGTATCCCTTGGAAAGGAAATGTTTATGATGACTAAAAAATTATCTGCGCTTTTGCTGTCTGCTTTGCTGGTGTTGACTCTGCCTCTGCTGGCATCCTGTAAAAACGGCAGGAACGGTGCCGACGGCGAGTCCGCTTATGAGATCGCTCTGCGCCACGGCTTTGAGGGCACCGAGGAGGAGTGGCTGGAAAGCCTCCGCGGCTCGGACGGTACTGACGGGAAGGACGGCACCGACGGTGCAGACGGAGAGGATGGTAAGGACGGAGAAGACGGCAAGGACGGCTCCGACACGATCGCTATTCCCGACAGCGACCGCGCCTACAATCTGGCACTATTGTCCGCCGTCAGCGTTTATTGCGATTTCACCGTCTCCGGCGGTTGGCTGGGACAGACCGAAACCGCTACCTCCGCAGGCTCGGGCGTGATCTATCAGCTGGATCAGGAGTCGGGCGATGCTTACATTATCACCAATTATCACGTGGTTTACGCTGCCGATTCCCGGGAGGGCATCAGCAAGGATATTACCGTTTATCTCTACGGCATGGAGTACACCGATTACGCCATCGAGGCAACCTACGTGGGCGGTGCCATGCACTACGATATTGCAGTCCTGCGGGTGGAGGGCAGCGAGATCCTCAAGCAGTCCGAGGCGCGTGCGGTGAAGGTCGCCGATTCGGGGGACATCGTGGTGGGCGGCTCTGCCGTTGCCATCGGTAATCCCGAGGCAGGCGGCATCTCGGTGACCCGCGGCATCATCAGCGTGGACAGCGAGGAGCTGACCATGACCGGCGCGGACGAGCGCACCGAGGTTACCTTCCGCACCATCCGCATCGACGCGGCGGTGAACGAGGGCAATTCGGGCGGCGGTCTCTTTAACACCGCAGGCCAGCTGATCGGCATCGTCAACGCCAAGATCATCGCCGACGATATCGACGGCATCGCTTACGCCATCCCTTCCAACATTGCCGTGGGCGTGGCGCAGAACATCATCGACAACAGCAGTCGCCTCAGCTACACCGACGGCGTGTGGCGTTGTCTGCTGGGCGTGATGGTGGGCAGCGTGGAATCCCGCCGTGAGGTGGACGAGGAGCAGGGCATCGTCGCCATCGTAGAGGACGTAGTGGTTTCCGAGGTGGTGGAAGGCGGTCTGGCCGACGGCGTGCTGGAGGTGGACGATCATCTGATCTCCGCAACCATTAACGGCAAGGTCTACGAGATCACCCGCACCTTCGTGGTGGTGGATGCCATGCTGAACGCGCGCATGGGCGACACCGTCTCCCTTTTGATCGAGCGGGACGGCGAGCTGACCCGCGTCAGCTTCGAATGCACCGAGGATTGCATCAGCGTGACCAAATAACGAACCGAAAAGCCATTGTCCGTCGGACGTCCTGTTCGATTGGCAATGGCTTTTGCATATTTGCAAATGTTTGCAAATGTTTGCAACGATGTATATTTGCAAATTTGCAAATTTGCAATTTTGCAAGCTGTTTGTATTGGCGTGTGAGTGTATCGAAAAAGCGAGAAAATCGTCGATATCGAGAGAAAAACAGAGGCGATTGAATGCAGGAAGCAAAACGAAGCAAATCGAAGCAAACGGAAGCTACAAATACTAATACTAATAAAAAGACTAAT
>JAFTKV010000273.1 GCA_017453085.1 Clostridia bacterium | reverse complement strand
TATTCTTTATCTATTTCAATGACGCTCGCGCGCGAAGCAGGTAGTGAAAAAACTCCACTTCGCTTCGCTCCGTTTCGTTTTTCACTACCTGCTTTTTCATTCTATTGTTTTTTCTTTACCCCAACTATTGACAAAGAGCCCAAAATACAAGACACCCCTGACAATGCGCTTTGTCCCATTGTCAGGGGTGTTTCTGCATAGAATGAAGGGTCAGTTTTTCACGTCGTAGTGGAAGATCGTCTCGCCGGGGAAATGAAGCCCCAGCTTTTCGCGGGCAAACCGAATGATGTACTCGTCGTCGATGGGACGCTCCAGATCAAACCGCATCTCGTCTACCTCGTCCTGCACGGCGATGACCTCCTCCGCAAGCTCTTCCTTCTGCGCGTTCAGCTCGTTGATCGTCATCTGCGAGCTGACGATGGAGAACAGGGCAAGGACGACAAAGCCTACCCACAACAGTCTGACGAATATATTTCCTCTGTTTTTCATTTTACTCGTTCCTTTGGTTGGATTTTTTCACGGATGCGCCGAATTTGGGATGCTCCGATGGCGGAAGCGTTCCCTGCTCTGCCGCCGCAAGGAGAGCCGCCCGATAGCGTAGCGTGATCCGTTTGGCTCGGCGGGCCAGCCGTCGACGAAAGCGTCGCTCCCGCCTCATCGATACCAAGCGGCAAAGTCTGCCATAAGCCCTTCGCAGAGCGTGCCCGATGGGGGCAAGGATCCGCCGAACGATCCATCGGCACAAAGCGGCCAACAGATGCAGGATCCGATCGGTGCAGGCAGCAATCAGCCGTCCTGCGGTGAGCCGCCACAGAATCAGCCCTATGATCAGCACAGGAAGTGCCATCAGGCGCAGGACACCGCTGACCGTGGCAAAATACAGCACCGACAGCAACACGCCCGCCGCAGTGCAGAGGAGAAAATCCTCCAGATGCAGGAAAAGTGCCGACACCACTCGGGGAATATGCAGGCGCAAAAACGCCGCCCGTCGGATAGCAAAGAGCGAATAGACCGCTCCCAGCAGCAGCCCCAGCAGGAATGCGCACCAAAGCAGCCACGCAAGGCTCTCTTGGGACAGATACTGGGTCACTTGTCACGACCGCTTTTCCAAAGTCCCCGACCCCGTGCACGCTTATCCAGATAGCCCAGGGAATTGATCTTCCCTTCAATGCCGAATTCACGGCTGTCCACGTTCATTTGCTTGATGTGAAGCCCCTCACCCTCGATGGCAAGGGTGCCCGCCACGGTAGAGAGCACTACCGCCCCCTCGTCGAAGCGGATCACGTCCTCCACGCCGGTAAGCAGCACGCTGCTTCGGTCGATCACCGTCAGCGTGTGGGCGGATTTGGGAGTTCCTTCGATCATAAAGCCCCTCCTTTCGCTGTTTCTTTTCCAGTGTATGAAAGGAGCGTGGCAATTATGCCTTATTGGGAGATGACCTCGTACATAGCGGCGGCATCCGCCTTTTTGACGGTCTCGGAGATGTCGGTCACTCTCACCTTCAGGGTGCGTGCACCGAACGCCACCTCGATCTCGTCGCCGATCTTCACCTGATAGGAGGCCTTGGCCTCCCTGCCGTTGACGCTGACGTGTGCGCCGTCGCAGGCGTCGTTGGCTACGGTGCGCCGCTTGATGATGCGGGACACCTTCAAATATTTATCCAGTCGCATAAAAACCTCAATATCGGATAGTGATACATCTTTAGTATAACACACAAATCCTCCCCGCGCAAGGGAGGATTTGTAAATAAAATATGAATGGTATGCTGTCGAGCGGAAGAAAACAGAGTTTCCGTAGGGTTCGTTACCATTTTCCCGTCCGTCTCAGCTCCTTTTCGGCGGCCTTGATGACGTTCCAATCAGGCTTTTCCTCTCCCTTGAAGACGTGGGGATGGCGGAAGAGCATCTTTTTGCAAATCTCGGTCACCACGTCGTCCAGCGAAAACGCCCCCTCCTCCTCGGCGATCACCGAGTGGAAGATGATCTGCAGGAGAAGATCGCCCAGTTCCTCCCTCAGAGAGGGATCGTCGCCGTTGTCGATGGCCTCGACCACCTCGGCAGTCTCGTTGGTAAGGCAAGAGCGAAGGGAGACGTGGGTCTGCTCGGCATCCCAATCGCATCCCTCCGGCGAGCGCAGGATAGAAACGAGAGTGTGCAGATCCTCCACGGTGAAGCGGGATTGTGCAGAGAGGCGGGCTTTTTCGGCGGAGATGTTCATAGAAAGGCTCCTTTTAGTGGGATTTTCGACTATTATACCACAATCACCGCAAAATTGCAAGCCGTTGAATGAATTTGCAGCAACAGGAATGTTCCCGCCGAACGGTCTGCTCCGCGGAACGGGCGGTGCGAGTTGTTCGACCCTCTCAGTCGCCTTTGGCGACAGCTCTCCCTGAGGGAGAGCCTTGGGGGCGACGGCAATTGTTCGCACACACCTTGTGGGGGTAGGCCTCCGGACTGTCCGTCTAACGGTCTGCTTCGATGTAGCGGTTAAAAATCCCGCTCCCTACCTGAGCAGTCCCCACTTTTCCAGCCGACGGCAGATCGCCCTTCCCCCGGGAATGAGCCGCCATTCGGCGCGGGTGATTCCGCCCAGCATGAGCAACAGAAGAAGATAGACCACCGCTCCCATCCCCGCCGCAGGGATGCAGGCAAGATCCCCCAGCCGCCCTTCCAAAAGCCGCTGCCCAAAGATGGCGGTCGCTCCGCAGGCCAGCGCAGCAATCAGCGACACGCCGAAGATCCCGCGGAAGGTGATCTTCACCCCTTCCCCGGCAAGTGCGATGAAATTCAGGGCGGTGATGGTCAGATAACACAAAAACGTGCTGATGGGTGCGCCCTGCATCCCGTACTCGCCTAAAAGAAACCACGCCGAGACCAGCTTCACTACCGCTCCCGCCGTCATGGAAAGCAGCGGCGTCTTCACCTTGCCCATGGCTTGCAAAAGTGCCCCCGACACGTTGCACAGGGCGATGAAGAGGATGGACGGCGCCAGTACGGTGAGATAGGGTGCCGCACCGTTAGCCATAGAATCGTCAAACAGCAGGCG
>JAFTKV010000272.1 GCA_017453085.1 Clostridia bacterium | reverse complement strand
GCAAAGAAATCATTCAGTTTGGAAAGAGCGATCTTTTTCATGCTTTGCCTCCTCTTTCGTGTACGATGGAAGGCTCACAGTCATCCAAAGTGTAATTGGTCAGAGGTGTGCGGGAGGTGGTGTCCTCGCCTGCCTGATACTCGCCGTACAGCTCGTTCATATCCTTGATGAACTTGCGGTTGAGCAGGTGCAGGGGGATGTTCTGAGGACAAACTCTGGAGCATTCGCCGCAGTCGGTGCATCTGCCTGCTACGTGGTAGGCACGGATGATGTGGAACATATTTTCCTCGAAAGAGGTCACTGCCACCTTCTGCTGAACGCCGGAGCTCGGATTATCAAATACGCACTGCTCGCAGGTGCAAGCGGGGCATACGTTCCGGCAAGCGTTGCAACGGATGCAACGGGACAGCTCGCCTCTCCAGAACGCAAAACGTTCGTCGGGAGTCATCGCCTCCAGCTTCGCAACCATATCGAAACGGTTGGAATCGGGATTTACGTCGCCGGTCTCGCCGATCAGCTCGTCGTAAACCATATGCTTCTTGCTCTTGCAAGAAATGCATCTTTCTGCCATAACCTCGTACTTGGGCATAGTCTCGTTGCCATAGATGGTCTCTACTACGAAGTTTGCGCCTTCGGAGGTGATGCCGATGATACCGTCCACGCCCTTGGCCTTGATCTTGTCAACGTCAGCCTTGCCGTTGCACTCTACGCCGATGACGTGAATCATCTCGCGCTTGATGCGGTGCTCCTTCTGGAGCTGGTTGAAGCTGTACGTATCGCAGGGCTTCAGGAATACGGCAATCTTGCCGCCCTTCTTGCACTCTGCAACCAGGTACTTGGACAGGTTGGGGCCACTGAAATCGTCATAAACGAAGGTTTCCCAGAGGTCTTTTGCGTCGGTGAAGACTGCGGGAGTGCAGTCGTATGCGAACTCGCCCTTCTTCCAGCCGATGACACGGTCAACCGCACCGGTGGAGAGCAGTTCAACTGCGCGTTTTTTCATCAGTTCTTGCATCTCAGATCCTCCAGTCTCTTATTTTCGCCCAGCTTGGTTACAGTTGCTACGAACTCGTTCATAGTAGCCGCAAACTTGGCACCCTCAGCCGCAGAAACCCATTCCACACGGGTTCTCTCTCTCTCGATGCCCAGATAGTCCAGCATGGAGAAGAGCATGGTCATACGGCGACGGGCATAGTAGTTGCCCGAGGTGTAGTGGCAGTCGCCGGGATGGCATCCGCAGAGGATTACGCCGTCAGCGCCTCTCTGGAAGGCACGGAGAATGAACATAGGGTTCACACGGCAGGAGCAGGGCACGCGGATGATCTTTACGTCAGCGGGATAGGTTGCACGGTTGGTACCTGCAAGGTCTGCGCCCGCATAGGAACACCAGTTGCAGCAGAACGCAACGATGGTGGGTCTGAATTCGTTATTTACTTGCATATTGCGTCTACCTCCGCCATGATCTGATTATTGGAGAAGCCCTTCAGATCCATTGCGCCCGAAGGACAAGCAACGGTACAAGCACCACAGCCCTGGCAGACAGCGGGGTTAACGCTTGCCACACGGCGAACGAGGGTGGTGCGGTCGGGCATTCTGAATTCTTTGTCAATGTAGGTGATGGCACCGTAAGGACATACCTTTTCACAAGCGGAGCATCCGTTACACATCAGCTCGTTGGACTCAGCCACGCAGGGGTTGCAGGTGAGGTGATCCTTCACCAGCAGACCGATTACCTTGGAAGCGGCAGCGGAAGCCTGCGAAACGGTTTCGGGAATATCCTTGGGGCCCTGACAAGCACCGGAGAGGAACACACCTGCGGTGGGGGACTCTACGGGACGGAGCTTGGGGTGAGCCTCGGTGAAGAAGTCGTTGGTGTCCATAGAAGCGGTGAGCATGGTCGCCAGAGGACGGGCGGACTTATCGGGCTCGATAGCGGCAGCCAGTACCACCATATCGGCGGCGATGTTCAGCTGCTCGTTTGCGATGAGGTCGGATGCCTGCACCATCAGCTTGTCGCCTTCGGGAGCAACCTTGCCTACCATACCCTTGATATAGTGCACGCCGTATTCCTCAACGGCTCTGCGGTAGAACTCGTCGAAGGACTTACCGGGAGTACGTACGTCGATGTAGAATACGTAAACCTCGGTGTCGGGGTACTTCTCTCGGGTGAGCATTGCGTGCTTTGCGGTGTACATACAGCAGATCTTGGAGCAGTAGGGCTTGCCGCAGCCGGAGGTGTCACGGGAGCCTACGCACTGTACGAACACGATGGTGTGAGGATGCTTGCCGTCGGAGGGACGGAGCAATTTGCCTGCGGTAGGACCTGCAGCGTTGGTGATCCGCTCGAACTCCAGAGAGGTCACCACGTCGGGAGACTGGGAGTATGCGTACTCGTCGTAGTCCTTCAGGTCGATGGGATTGAAACCGGTAGCAACTACGATAGCGCCGTATTCACGCTCGATGAATTCGTCCTTCTGATTGTAGTCGATGGCTTTTGCGGTACATACCTTTTCACAAACACCGCACTTACCGGTCTTCAGCTTGGTACAGTATTCGGGATCGATGGTAGCAACCTTCGGCACAGCCTGTGCGAAGGGGATGTAAATGGCACGGCGGTTGTCCATACCCAGATTGAATTCGTTGGGAACCTTCTTCTGAGGACACTTTTCGGTACACAGACCACAACCGGTACATACGTCTTCCTTGACGTAACGTGCCTTCTTCTTGATGGTAACGGTGAAGTTACCTACAAATCCCTTGACAGCGGATACTTCGCTGTAGGAGTAGATGTTGATCAGCTCGTTCTGGGCTACGTCCACCATCTTGGGGGTGAGGATACAAGCCGCACAGTCCAGCGTGGGGAAGGTCTTGTCGATCTGAGACATCTTGCCGCCGATGGTGGGCTTCTTCTCAACGATGTCTACCTCAAAGCCTGCCTCTGCGATGTCCAGAGCGGTCTGAATGCCTGCGATACCGCCGCCGATAACCAGCGCGCGCTTCTTAACGGGAGAAGTGCCTGCGGTCAGGGGAGCGTTCAGGTGAACCTTTGCGATAGCAGCCTTACCCAGGATGATGGCCTTTGCAGTTGCCTGCACCATATCCTTGTGAATCCAGGAGCACTGCTCACGGATGTTGGCAATCTCTACCATGTAGGGGTTGATGCCCGCAAGAGCGCAAGCCTTGCGGAAGGTGTTCTCGTGCATACGGGGAGAGCAGGAGCATACAACGACACCGGTCAGACCGTGAGTCTTGATGGCATCCTTGATCAGATTCTGACCCGCTTCGGAACACATATATTGGTAATCGGTGGAATATACAACGCCGTTCTCGTGGGAGAGTGCCTCTGCAACTCTCTTTACGTCTACGGTTGCCGCGATATTACTGCCGCACCAACAAACAAATACGCCGATTTTCTGCATTTGTCTTAATTCCTTTCTCGATTACTTGGTATATTTACGGAAAGCGGTGACGATTGCCTGCTGAGGCAGATCCTCGTCCAGCATTGCGGGAATATCGTCGGGTTTCAGGTGGTTTGCGCCCTGACGGCGAACTGCCAGCAGGCGGATTGCCTCTACCAGCTTGCCGGGCTCTACGCCGCGGGGGCAACGCTCCACACATGCCATGCAGGAGAGACATTTATAAATAGAATCGGATGCCATCAGCTTACTGATCTGACCCTTTTCTACCATATAAACGAACTCATGGGGATGATATTCCATCTCGTCGTAGGAGGGGCAGGTGCCGGAGCACTTACCGCAACGCATACACTTGAGAGGGTCTACTCCGCTCATACGGAGTACCTGTTCTTTCATTTGAAGCTCGGTCATGTTCAGTCCTCCTTCACGCCAAGTGCTTCGGCCAGCAGCTCGGTAAAGTAAACTACGGGCAGATCCTCGGTGCCGTTCTTCTGCAGGTTATACAGACAGAGGGGGCAAGCGGTGATCACCATCTCAGCGCCGGCAACTTTCGCGCTGTGCAGCACCTTGTTGCTCTTCTTGGCGGCAATGGTCTTGTCCTCCAGAGTGATGTAGCCGCCGCAGCATTCGTTGCGGTAGGGGTAAACTACGGGCTCGGCGCCGATCGCCTTGATGAAATCCTCGATGATGCGGGGATTTTCGGGATTGTCCATTGCCATCACCTTACCGGGACGGAGCAGCAGACAGCCGTAATATGCGGCGATCTTCTTGCCCTTGAGAGGATTGACTACCTTCTTGGCCAGCTCGTCAAATCCAACGGTATCACGGAGCATCTCCAGATAGTGGATGACGTTGGTCTCGCCGTAGTAGGGGGTATCCAGCTTCATGTAATTATTTGCCTTCATGGCAAAGTCGGCATCGTTCTTCATAGCGGCGTTGGTGCGCTTGATGACGTTGTGGCAAGCGGAGCACAGGGTAACCAGATCCTGTCCCTTTTCCTTTGCCTCAACCAGTGCACGAACCGAGGACAGCTTGGTAGCAATCTCATCGGATGCACAGGTGAATGCGCCGCCGCAGCACTGCCAGTTCTTGATCTCCTCTAAGGTGATACCGAGAGCCTCGGCAGACTTTCTGCCGTATTTGTCCAGCTCCTTCGCCTTGGTCTTCAGCGTACAGCCGGGATAGTAACTTACTTTCATTTCGTCTTTCCTTTCTCAGTTCAGACCATTTCTTCGGGGTGGAACACCTCGTCGAAACGCTCGGCGGTGAGGAAGCCCAGTGCTACGCAAGCTTCCTTCAGAGAGATGTTCTCTTTGTAAGCCTTCTTAGCGGTCTTAGCGGCGTTCTCGTAGCCGATGTAGGGGTTCAGCGCGGTAACCAGCATCAGGGAGTTGTGGAGATTGTGGTGCATCTTCTCACGGTTTGCCTTGATACCAACTGCGCAGTTGTTATTAAATGAGAGAATTGCCTCGGTCAGCAGTCTTGCGGACTGGAGGAAGTTGTAGGAGGTAACCGGCATGAATACGTTCAGCTCGAAGTTACCCTGAGATGCTGCCATACCAACGGCAACGTCGTTGCCCATAACCTGTACGGCAACCATGGTCAGTGCCTCGCACTGAGTGGGGTTTACCTTACCGGGCATGATGGAGGAGCCGGGCTCGTTTTCGGGGATGAAGATCTCACCCAGACCGTCACGGGGACCGGAAGCCAGCCAGCGAACGTCGTTGGCGATCTTCATCAGGTCGGCTGCCAGTGCCTTCATTGCGCCGTGGGCGAACACGATCTCATCCTTGGAGGTAAGAGCGTGGAACTTGTTCTCGGCAGTGACGAAGGTCTTGCCGGTGAGGGCGGAAACAGCCTCTGCAACCTTTACGTCGAATCCCTTGGGAGTGTTCAGACCGGTACCGACGGCGGTGCCGCCCAGTGCCAGCTCCTTCAGCTCGGGCAGAGCGATTTGGAGCAGCTTTTTGTCCTTCTCCAGGGAGGAGCGCCAGCCGGAGATCTCCTGGCTGAACTTGATGGGGGTAGCGTCCTGCAGGTGGGTACGGCCGGACTTTACGATGCCCTCGTTCTCTGCTTCCAGACGCTTGAAGGTCTCGATGAGCACGTCGATGGCGGGAATGAGCTTATCCTCGATAGCGATCACCGCAGAGATGTGCATTGCGGTGGGATAGGTATCGTTGGAGGACTGGCTCATATTGATGTCGTCATTGGGGTGGAGCAGCTTCTTGCCGGCGATCTCGTTACCACGGTTAGCGATAACCTCGTTGGCGTTCATGTTGGACTGGGTGCCGGAGCCGGTCTGCCATACAACCAGAGGGAAGTGATCGTTGAGGCTGCCGCTGATGACCTCGTCGCAAGCGGCGGAGATGGCAGAGAGCTTTTCGTCGGTCATCTTCTCGGGCTTCAGGGCGTGGTTCGCCATCGCTGCTGCCTTCTTCAGGATGCCGAAGGCGTGGGTGATCTCGCGGGGCATGGTTTCAATGCCTACGCCGATGGGGAAATTCTGACAGGAGCGCTGGGTCTGGGCTACCCAATACTTGTCGGCAGGCACCTTCACCTCGCCCATGGAGTCGTGTTCGATACGGTATTCCATCATTCTATCCTTTCCATTCAATTCATTAGGAAAAATCGACCTGGTCGATAACGTCCTTCAGGCACTGTGCGCTGTGCTGGAGACGTGCGGTCTCTTCCTCGGTGAGAGGAGTGAGCACCTTGCCGCAAACGCCGTCTCTGCCGATAATGGTCAGAGTGGACAGGCAAACGTCATCGATGCCGTACTCCCCGTGCATCATGGAGGATACGGTCATAGCGGTCTCTGCACCGTTGAGGATGTTCTTCACGATGTGGCAGGTGGAAATAGCGATGGCGTAGTTGGTCACGCCCTTGCGTGCGATGATCTGACCGCCGGACTTGCGGACGTGCTGCTCAACGTATTCGTGATCCAGCGGAGGCTGATCGGGCTTGTCGTCCTTCAGGCAGGCCTGATACTGATCCACGTTCACGTTGGAGATGTTGGCCAGGGACCACGGTACGAAGGAGGAGTCGCCGTGCTCGCCGTAAACGTACGCGTGTACGTTTGCTTCATTAATATTATAGTATTCTGCCAGGTAGGAGCGCAGGCGGGCAGTATCCAGAGTAGTGCCGGAGCCGATGATGTGATGCTCGGGCAGACCGGAATACTTGCAGAACTGATAGGTGATAATATCGACAGGGTTACCGACGATCACATAAATAGCGTCGGGAGCAGCAGCCGCGATCTGAGGGATGACACTGCTGGCGATCTTTACGTTGGTCTTCGTCAGATCCAGACGGGTCTGACCGGGCTTTCTGCCGACGCCGGAGGTCAGGATCACGATGTCGGAGCCCTTGGCATCCTCGTAATTGCCTGCGTAAATATTGACGGGATAGCTGAAGGGAGTACCCTGACGGATATCCATTGCCTCACCCAGCGCCTTTTCTTCGTTGATATCGATGATAACGATCTCCGAAACGATGCCCTGTACCGCCAAGGTATAGGCAACGGTGGAACCTACGCTGCCGGCTCCGATGATAGTGACTTTGTTGCTCATTTTATAACTCCTTCACTTTATAATGGACTATTTTTGAAGGGACTGCGATTTGTCCGCAGATATCCGTCTACTATTATAGCAATAAATAAAGTTTTATTGAATAGTAAAATCCGAATAGCGGTATATCATTTTTGATATACCGCTGCTTGCAAACCGACTTTTTCCATATACAGGCCGCTCAAACGGGGAATTTTCGAAGGATTCGCACAAAACTGTACAAGATGCTCTCAAAAATGTGAAATATTTCGTTTTTTCGACGAACTCCGTCGGAATTTCGACAACAGAGCCCTTGACAAATCATTAAAAGTAAGGTATCATATTCAGTACAGGCAACTTTATCGGAGCGTGCGTATGAAGCAGTATGATTTACACAGCGGCGGTCTTTCTGCCCGAATCTCCACCCTTGGAGGCGAGCTATTGTCGCTGACCTATCGGGACACCCAGCTGATCTGGCAGGGCGATCCTGCCTATTGGGAGGGCAGTGCCCCCTTTCTCTTCCCTTTTTGCGGCAGAGTCAAGGACGGCATCTATCGCTGGAGCGGTCAGGAATACGCTATGCCCATCCACGGCTTTTTGCCCTCTGCTCAGATGACGGTACGGGAGCACACCGCCGATCGTCTTACGCTGACCCTTTCCGATTCTGCAGCTTTGCGCGAGATTTTCCCTTTTTCGTTCCATCTCACCCTGCGCTATCAGCTCTCGTCTCACGAGCTTGCTGTCACTGCAACCATTGTGGCAGGTGACACGGGGCTTCCCTTCTCCTTCGGTGCTCACCCTGGGTTCAATCTCCCCTGCACTGCAGAGGGATTTTCCGATGCACAGCTTGTGTTTGACGGCTCTGCTCCCCTCACTCGAATAGAGATCACCGAAAACGGACTTTTGGGCAACGGCAGAACCAACTATCCGCTCTCCGGCAAAGCCCTTCCTCTCTCCCCCGATCCTGCGGGCGGATGTGGGATCTTCTTCGAGGTTCCGAAAAATCAACGGGCACTGACCCTTACCGCGCCCGCACTTCCCTGCGACGTGCGCGTGGAGTTTGCCAACTTTCCCGTTCTGGGGCTTTGGCACGCAGAAGGTGCCCCCTATCTCTGTATCGAGCCCTGGCACGGGCTTCCCGCCCCAGACGGTATTCCCACCGAGCTTGCCGAAAAACCCGCAACCGTCACCCTCGCCCCCGGCGAGCAATCGACCTTTACCTTACGGATCATTTTGCAACAGAAAGGAATCTGCAATGTATAACGACCACCTTGAACAATTCACTCTCACTCTTGCCGACATTCTGAAATGCATCAAGAAGCTCAAGGATAATCGGATGACCGCCTACGGTCTCCGCAGCAGTCACGTGATCGTACTGTACGTGCTGGGCCGCGCCCCCGAGGGACTGACTCCCGCAGAGCTGGCAGACGCCGGCGACGTGGACAAGGCGCTCATCTCCCGCGTAGTGGCAGAGCTCACCGAAAAAGGCTTCGTCGCCTCGGTAAGTGAGGGAGGCAGACGCTACAAAGCCCGTCTGCGTTTGACCGACGAGGGAAAGGAGCTTGCCGATTATATCGCCGGTGCCGTATCGGAGATCCAGCGGAAGGTCAGCGGAGACATCCCGCCCGAGGATCTGGAGGTCTTCTACCGCACCTTGTTCGTTCTGCAAAATAATTTCCATGCGATGGTGGATGCCGACAAAGAAGATTAAACTCCATCTCCCCATCAAAAAACTCCCCAAACGGGGAGTTTTTTGTATTTATTCTTCTCGCATGGACTGTGCCACACGGATCATGATAGCCGCCTCGATGCGCTTGCGGTGGAGCTCACAGCCCAGCTCGTACACGCCGCGGATGGAACCGGTGGAGTAGTAAGCGTTGGCCGCACAGCCGCCGCTGCAGTAGAAACGGGCAAAGCAATCGTTGCACTCGGGGTGCGCATAGACGTTGCAGTATTTGAACTCGTCCAGGATCTCGGTGTTGTCAAGACCGGTGAAGATATTGCCCAGCTTGAACTTTTCATCGCCTACGAACTGATGGCAAGGGTAGATATCGCCGGTGGGAGTCACCGCCATATACTCGGTGCCCACGCCGCAACCGGAGATGCGCTTGACGATGCAAGGACCGCCCTCCAGGTCGATCATATAATGATAGAAGGTAAAGCCGTTGCCCTTCTCCTCACGCTTCAGCATTTCCTTGGCGAGGATATCGTACTGCTCAAGAAGGGTGGGCAGATCCTCTTTGGTCAGGGCATAGTCTGCGGTAGAGGGAGCAACCACAGGTTCAATGGAGATCTGCTTGAAGCCCAGATCTGCCATATGTAAAATATCAGCCGCAAAGTCGGGATTGTGGTGGGTGTAGGTACCGCGGATGTAGTAGTTCTCCTGTCCGCGCTGCTCCGCCCACTTTTGGAACTTGGGCACGATGGTATCGTAGCAGCCCTTGCCTGCTTTGTTGACGCGCATACGGTCATTGACGCACTTTCTGCCGTCCAGACTCATTACCACGTTGTGCATTTCACGGTTGCAGAAATCCATCACCCCATCATCCACTAACAGTCCATTGGTGGTGAAGGTGAAGCGGAATTCTTTGTTATGTAATTTCTCCAGAGAGCGTCCGTATGCCACCAACTGCTTGACCACCCCGAAATTGAGGGTGGGCTCGCCGCCGAAGAAGTCTACTTCCAGATGGCGGCGGGTGCCCGAATGAGCGATGAGGTAATCGAATGCCGCCTTGCCCACCTCAAAGGACATGAGCCCCTTCTCGTGGTACTCGCCCTCGCCGGCAAAGCAATATTTGCAGGAGAGATTGCATCCGTGAGCGATGTGCAGGCACATTGCCTTGATGACAGACTGACGCTTCTTGAAGTCGAAGGCGACCTTGGTAAACTTATCCTCGGTAAAGAGGCGGCCTTCCTTCTTCAGCTCCTCGATGTCGGCGTAGAGCTCCTCAATCTCGGCTTCGGTGACGTCGGGATTGTCCTTGTACTTGTCAAGGAGGAATGCGGTGAGAACAGCGCGTTCCATCTTTTCGTAATTGGAAATGGCATCAAACGCTACCTCGTCCACGGCGTGAACCGAGCCGGAGTTGGCGTCGATGATGATGTTATATCCGTTGCTTTTGTATGCGTGTATCATAATTCTTCTCAATTCTTGGTTTAGTATATTGCGTATACAGCACAAAAGCTAACCGCAATATCGAAGGGGGGAGCATTTATATCTCAATTTACTGCCCGACGAGGATTCGTCGGGCTTTAATAAAAGTTCTTGAGGGGTTCTTAGGGGAACTTCTTGAAAGAAGTTCCCCTAAGCAAAAGCCGCAGACAAGCTGCGGCTTTTTCATCCAATTACTTGGACTTTTTCAGCTGCTCGCACTGCTGGTTTGCAACGCTGCAGGAAGTCTTGCTTGCAGACTGGCAAGAGGTCTGGCACTCACCGCAGCCGCCCTTCTTAGCGGATGCTTCCAGGTTTCTGGAGTTCAGGGTTTTGATTCTCTTCATGATAGTTCCTCCTGTATAGTGTATATGCTTTTATAATAGTAGCACAAATTCGGGATTTTGTCAACGGGTTTTGCGAAAAAGATGAAATATATCGAAAATCATTCCGAGGGGAGGGAAAAACCATCTCAAACGCCGAAGTTTTTTCCCTCCCCTCGGGCTCCCCTCCCTATTCCTTGGCTCCGCCCTTTTAACTCAATGTTACAAGCACCCGCACCGTCTCGGGCAGACCTTCACTATCGGAGTGGAGGCGTACGCCGCTCTCCTGCAGGGTGGTGAGGGTGTCGATCATCCCTTTGTCAATGCGCTCGCCGGGGACGAGGAGGGGGATGTCGGGGGGATACGCCCAAATAAATTCGCCCGCGACACGCCCCACGGCATCGGTCAGCGATACCGTTTCGGTGGCAATCTCCGCCGCCTCTGCGGGGGTGCAGACCATCGTCGGCAGGTCGGGGAGAGCGTGGATAGAGCGATCGGGTGCTGCCGTCAGTCGGCGGTCGATAGCAATCACAGCCTCAGCAAGCCGATCGAAGCCCTCGGCGGTGTCGGCGATGGAGGTCATACACAGACAGCCGTCGGCGGTGGTCATCTCGGGCTCGATTTGAAACTCCTCCCGCAGGATCCGCCCAAAGTCTTCGCCGGCGAGGGCGGTATTTCGCAGGGAAAAATAGAGCTTGCCGTGATCGAAGCCCCACATCACGGGGGAGTCGCCGCCAAGCAGCCGAACGTGAGCAAGTTCTGCCGTCTGCTGACGGAATCGACAAAGCCGCATCTCATAAGCAGCAAACAGCTCGCTTCCCTTCTCTCGGAGCAAAGACACACAGGCATCCATCCCCGCCATCAAGAGATAGGAAGGGCTGGTGGTTTGATAATAGGAAAGAAATTTTCCGATCCTCTCGCCGTCCACCCGATCCGAGCAAATATGCAGAATCGCCGATTGGGTGAAGGTGGGGAGTGTTTTGTGGAGGCTCTGGATCACGATATCCGCGCCCTCTGAAACGGCAGATCGGGGAAAGGCGGGCGAGAAGCCCAGATGTGCGCCGTGAGCCTCGTCCACGATCAGCAGCGCACCACGGGCGTGAACAAGCTCTGCAATGGCACGAATATCGCTGACCACTCCCTCATAGGTTGGAGAGGTAAGGAATACCGCTCGCACATCCGTGTTTTCCGTCAGCACTCTCTCTACCTCCGCAGGCAAAAGTGAGCCGAATACGCCGGTATCGGGATCAACGGGGCGACTGAGATAGCGAGGGGTAAGATGCCGCAGCTCGATGGCGTGATAAGCGGATTTGTGCGCCGATCGGTCCATCGCCACCACTCCGCCTACGGGGAGTGCAGCCGACAGAGCCGCCAGAATGCCCGACGAGGAGCCGTTCACCAAAAAGTGAGACTTCTTTGCCCCCCACAGATCGGCGGCACGCTCCATCGACTGTTTCAAAACGCCCTCGGCAGCGTGGAGGTTGTCAAAGCCGGCAATCTCGGTGATGTCTACCGTCACGGGATCGGACAGCTGCAGAAAAGCGGGATTGCGCTTGTGTCCCGGCATGTGCATAGGATAGCTCCCGCTTTGGCTATACTCAGATAGTAACGTCAGCAGATCCATCGCTTATTTTCGGATCTGGATGAACCAGAGAACGGTCAGCCCCTGCAAAATCCCGGCCACCGCAAAGATCAGACCGAAGGACGGCAGGGCAAAGGTCAGATACAGGCATAGTGCCACCGACCAGATCAGCGCAGAGGCACAGAGGAAGCGCAGCAGATGCGTCCACCAAAGACAAGCGAACACCAGCGCCACCACACAGCTTGCCGGTACAGCGTACCAGAACAGCATATGGCTGTAAGAGAAGTCGGTGATGATTACATTCAACAAAAATACGCCCACCATTGCCGCCAGCCACACCAGCCCAATGGATAGAACGGGCACCAGTATGCGGCTGCGCAGAGTAAGCTGCCGCCGAGGGGGCGCATCCGTTTCGTCGGTTGCTGACGCAGCGTCCTCGGAAGGCTCTGCCTCTACAGGCTCCTCGGGGCGCGGATTTACCAAATCGTTGACGGTGATTCCATAATATTCTGCCAGGCGAACCAACACGGACACGTCGGGAAGTCCTTCTCCCCGCTCCCATTTGGATACGCTTTTATCGGAATAATTGAGCGTCGCCGCCAATGCCGCCTGCGTTAGTCCGTTGGCGCGACGATAGTATGCTAAATTCTCTGCGATCGTTTTGCGCAGGGTCAGATCATCCATTTTTCACACTCTCCTGTGAGTAGAATCGGGGCGAAAGCTTCGTTTTTGGCCTTGTTTGCTTCATTATAACAGATTTTTCGGTGAAATGCAATAGGGTTTCGTGATTTTCCCTTCTTGAACCAGTTGATTCAACG
>JAFTKV010000271.1 GCA_017453085.1 Clostridia bacterium | reverse complement strand
TTTTGCGGTATTGTTTCTGCTGCAGGGGCTGTTTTGCAGTATCCTGACTCTCTACTCCAATAACGACCGCACCCAGCTGGCTTATCTGGAGTCCGAGTACCGCGCCCCCAACGGAGCACTCTATCATCTCAAGCTGCTGGGCTGTAACGAGACCCAGCGTGCGATCCTCCACAATATTGACATGGATCAGGAGGAAGATAATAAGGTGTTCACGCTCCTTGGCGCAGATATTACCCAAACGAGCGATGGCTCCCGCCGTCAATACGATCTGTACGTCCGCTTTGAAGGCGACGTGGAGGAGTCCTATCATTCCTTCAGAACTCAATACCAAACCGCACTTTCCGAGGTTGGCCCCTATAACGAGTCGCCCACTCTGCTGCTTTCCTATCGACTGGAGCAGGCGGCCGACCGTGCGGTTTTGACTTTGCAGCTGACGCTGGTAGTGGTGCTGGGTGCGCTGGCAGTCTGGGTGTTGCACACCATTATGACCAACCACTACAAATTTACCTACGGTGTGTATATGTCCTTCGGAGCCAACTTTCTGCGGCTGTTCCGCACCTCCATCTGGGAGATGGTCTGGGCAGCCCTGTTTACCTGGCTGTCTGCAGTGGGCGTTGCCAATCTGCTCTGCTGGCTGCTGTTCCAAAAGTCGGGGCTGGATTTTTCGATCAGCATCGGCGTCTGCCTGTTGACTCTGTTGATCTCGCTGCTCACCGTGGGGATCTCGGTGTTTGCCAGCATCAAGGCGGTTTCCCGCAAGCCTCCCGTGCAGCATCTGATTGCAGACGACAACTCCAATCTGATCCGTTCGCCCCGTCATTCCGCATCGCTGGTGGGCTCTACCTTCCCGGGCGGGATCGGCAGACTGTCCTTCGCGCGATTTGGAAAATACAGCGCGCGCCTGCTTTCCACCGCGCTGTCCTTCGCTATGCTGTTCGTTGCGCTGATCACCATCGGCGATTGCTATCAGCGGATGCTGGAGGTGCCCGAACCGCTGTATCAGGTGGATTTCTACGTGCCCTCCTATTTCTCCGATTCGGAAGAGGATTCCGAGGAAGAGTCCGAGGATGCCACTCCCGAGACCGGTGAGGAGGCTGTCCCCGATACCACCGAGCCGCCCCAAACCGAAGAGCAGGAGGAAGAGCAGGACGAGACCGAGTGGATCGACTATTCTCTTTACGGCTATACCGCCGAAATGCAACAGATATTCTCTCAGATCCCTCATTTGGGAACCGTTCTGAAATCCTGCTACTATCCCGCACGCGGTATTCGCTCTCACGTCCGCTTTGACGAATCGGCTGCCAAAATGGGATCCGGTGGCGTCAGCTTCAGCAGTAACGGCGTGGACTGGCGGTATCAGATCAACGTGGATTATCAGTCGCTGGACGAAGAGATCATCGACTCCTTTGCTTATCTGGGCTACGGAGTGGAGGGATCGCTGGAGTCGGTGCTGACCGAGCCCAATACCATTGCTGTTACCGACAGCTTTATGGGTGCCGTGGAGTTTGATTGGGAGATCGGCGATGTGATCTACATTGCAAAGGTGGCGGAGCCGCTGAGTTTGGCAATGGAGGTCGAGCAGGAAATGATGTACGTTACCGATAACGACAAGCTCCTGCTGGCCTATCTCAATCAGTGTAATTTCGAATATACCGCCTATACGGTAGGCGCGATCATCAGCGATCTGCCAACCCGGGAGAATTGGTCGATCTTCCTGAACGGGCAGGATTTTGAATCGGTTACCGGCTACGCACCGCTGTATGAAGGTGTCAAGATCTATGCAAAGCCCGATATAACCGAGGCAGAAGAAGCCGAGATCTATCAGTGGCTGCAAAAGGCGTCGCTGATCTACGACGATATTTCGGTGATCGATCTGCACACCCGTCTGTCCAAACAGATCGACGAAAACAAGAATTACACCGGCGTGTTCACCTTGTTTGCCGCCGTTTTGCTGCTGGTTTCGGTGATCGTATGGTTGATTTCCCAGATCCTCTTCTACTACAAGCGTAGAGGAGAGTTTGAGCTGTATCTGGCCATCGGAGCACCCCTTGCAGGCATTCGCAAGCTGTTTTTCCAGGATGCGCTTCTGTATGCGGGCGTCAGCGCGGGGATCTTCGCCCTGCTGGCGTGGCCGGTCTCCTGGATCATCCATCGCGCCATCGGATACGTGACCATCTTTATCGGCGGCGATATGCTGGCATCCTTCGAGCTGCCCGTGCCTGCGTATCTGATCGGCATTGCAGTCAGCGCGCTATGCGGATTTGTATGCACGATGCTGCCGTATTACACCTACAAAAAACAAGGCTCGCCTCTCCATCGGGGACCGAGCGAGACTTCCCGTCATGAGGACACGGTCAATGAGTAAATACATTCTGGAAGCGGTGGATCTGATCCGCCAATATAAGCAATACGATTCGGTGGTCACCGCGGTCAATCACGTTTCCCTCAAGGTGGAGGACGGCGAGTTTCTAGCGATCATGGGCACCTCCGGCTCGGGCAAGTCCACCTTGCTGAACCTGCTGGCGGGGCTGGACCGTCCCAATTTCGGCAGCGTGACCATTCGGGGCACCGACATTACGAGGCTTTCTCCCGACAAGCTTTCTCGCTATCGGGGAGAATACACCGGCGTGGTGTTCCAAAAGCACAATCTGGTGCCTCAGCTCACAGCACTGGAAAACATCCTCGTTCCCACGATCATGTGCAATAAGCCCGACCATCAGTATCAGGAAACGCTGAAGAAGCTGATCCTGTCGCTGAAGATCGGCAACCGTCTGGGGCATCTGCCCAGCGAGCTGTCGGGCGGTCAGCAGCAGAGAGTGGCCATCGCCCGTGCGCTGATCAACCGTCCGCAGGTGCTGTTTGCCGACGAGCCTACCGGCAATCTGGACCGCAAAAACGCCGACGAGGTGCTGGAGCTGCTGCTGGAGACCCGCAAAATGATGGGTATGACCATGATCATGGTCACCCACGATATGGCGATCGCCGACAAAGCCGATAAGATCTATATGATGGACGACGGCAAGCTGTATCTGTACAAGGATAAGCAGGGCTATTACAAAAACACCTACGAATCCCAGCTCAAAGCGGAGCAGGAGCAGAATGCTCCCAAAGCCCGCGAGCCTTGGCAGGGATAAAGCTCTCCCCTATATTGCAACTTATTTGCAATATAGGGGAGAGCTTCGTTGATTTATATCTGTCCAGTCTTTCGATAGACCGACGGTGCTACGCCGAACCGCTTTTTGAAGGCGGCGGAAAAGTAGGGAAAGGTAGGGAATCCCGACAGCGCGGCGATCTCCTTCATGGGCAGATTGCCTGCTCGCAGATAGCGTGCAGCCACTTGCAGACGGTAATCGGTCAGGTATTCGGAAAAGGGAACGCCCATAGTTTTGTGAAACAGCTGGGAAAAATAGGCGGGCGACAGATACACCTGCTCCGCTATCTCCTGCAGAGAAAGCTTTTGTCGATACTGCCGTCGGATAATGGAGAGCGCACGGCGGATCGGGAGAAGCTGATCGTCGTCCGACCGTGCGGATGCAGGCATTGCCCGCAGGATCAGAATACAAAGTGCTTCGATCCCCCGTTGGATCAGATGCTCGCTGAAAGCGGGCGGTGTGGCGTTTGCCAGGGATTGATATTCCGCCAGCAGCTTTCGTGCCAGATCAAAGATTTCGGCAGATTGGGCAGGGGAAGGGCAGAGACAGATCGGGCCGCCTGCATCCTCCAGTGCCATAGCAACCGAGTCGTGCAGAACGTCCGCCGTAAAGATGATATTGAAATAGCGAAAATGCTCACCGTCTTGCGTGATCTGCATATGGTAGTCCGAGGGGGTCACCAGATGCACCGTTCCCGGGGTGAGGGTTACGGTTTCTCCATTCACCAGATAGTCGGACTTTCCCTCGTATACCAAGGATAATTCAAAAAAATCGTGAAAATGCAGCTTGCGATTATAGGT